>CALMMI010000179.1 GCA_937868245.1 uncultured Ignavibacteria bacterium
ATAATAATGAGGTTCCATTGTTATTTTAGTTTTTGATTTAAGGTTTGCCAGCCGCCTCCGTTATAGACGTTAGTATAGCCGTTTGCTTTTAGAAAACTTGTTGCTGACCCGCTCCTCATACCTGAGGCACAACAAGCAATAATAGTTTGATTTTTATCCTTTAGCTTTGGATTGTTCGTACCCAATTGGTCAAGAGCAATGTTTATTGAACCTTCTATGTGCCCGCCTGCATATTCCCCTTTGCTGCGGACATCCAGAATAATTGCTCCGTCACGTACTAATTGTGCATAGTCGGTTTTTTCCAAACCGAATAAATTTTTGAGTGTGGTTAGCATACTTATGAATCCTTCTTTTTTGTGGATAGATTAAATGGTAAATAGAGTGGGCAAACACCAATTACACTTGTAAGAATAAAAACACCTGCAAGAATTAGCAGAATAATTGCTGCCATACCTGAAATCTGGTTGCCCAGATACAAGCTGAATATAACGATTGCGACAAGTACACGCAGTACTTTGTCGATTGTGCCCATGTTAGGTTTCATTGCTGTTTAAAATTTGTACAGAAATACTTTAAGATGAAGACGCACTGAATTAGGTCTTCAATTCTCACGTTCATGTACAAAATTACGGCGTAGGGAAGTCGTAGTAGGTGATGTATATCACAGATGAAAAATAATTTTTTATAGGAGGGTAATTTTGTTTCGAGAGAGGATAATAAGCTTTTCATTTTCCATTTGTTTTAGTACCCTGCTGACTGCTTCGCGGGATACACCAAGTTCTTCTGCCAGTTGAAGGTGTGTAATCGAAATTTCCTTTGAGTTGAATAATGTTGATTTCTGACCCAGAAGATGTAATAAACGCGCGTCTAATTTTTGGAATGCGAGTGCATTTACAACCTCGAGTAACTCCTCGAATCGCTTTTGATAGAGCGAGAAGATAAAATCGGTCCACTCAGGAAATTCCTTTATCCATTCGTTAGCTTTATGAACCGGAATTAAAAGTACTTCCACATCCTCCTCAACGATTGCTTTTATCTTACTGGTGTCATTATGGATTCCTGCAAGGAACGACATAATACAACTTTCACCGGGCTTGATATAATAGAGCAGAATCTCGTTACCTTCATCGTCTGTGCGTATAACCCTAATACTACCGGAAAGTACAATTGGTATTGATGAGATATAGGCATTAATATTCAGAATAACAGTATCTGCTGCAAAGAATAGAACCTGACCTGATTTGTAAACTTCCTTATTTAAAAGGGATTGAAATAAATGTTCGGATATTGCCATTATGGTTTGGATTGTTTATTTGTAACATCAATGAATTGAAGTCATTATCGTGCGCCCTGTCCAGTTTTCTTTTTCTTTGGAAAGAAGAATAAGCCCTTCTCCGGTTCCTTCAATAGCTGTTATCATTTTTCCTGTCGTATCCCAGAATACACTTTTACCTGCTGAAGGGAGGCCATTTGATTCACCACCATAATTTGCCATCAGTACATTCATGGAATAACTTTTTGAATATGTAGAGAGCTGTTCGTATGCTTCGGCTATTCCATTGGGGGTATAGAATATACTTGGAATATACAATGTTGATTTATTCTTATGGGCATTCGCTGGATGGATTGGATTAGTTATATCTGCGCAAATAGCGAGTGTAATTCGCTCGCCTTCCAGTTCTATCACCGGATTGTAATCAAAACTTGGAGAAAAGAATTTCTCCTCGCCCGTGTGCAAAAACTGTTTTGTATAGATGGAAATACTTCTATCAGGGAAGAGTATAAATGAACCGATATACAATTTGCATTCAATTTTAACTGGCGCACCGGCAATAATTATAATATTTCTTTTGGAGGATATTTGCTGCAGAATTTCCAATCGTGTATCATTTTCTGTAAAAGAGTTTTCGTTTGCAAGTTCCATCAGATAACCCGTTAACGACATTTCAGGGAAGACCACTAATTGCACTCCGTTATCTGCTGCGAGTTCTGCCAATCTTTTATGATCAAGGAGGTTACTATCGATATTTCCGTCTTTGGGGATTGTTTGGGCTGCAGCAATTTTCATGAATTGTACCTTCTATGATGAGACCTTGGTTCCGATTAAGTTCAATGCGGCAGTAGAGCGTTCCATAATTGTATTAAATTCATTAGTATCTTTTATCTGAAAGACGGGGGTAGGAGGATTCGGATTGTAGGTATGTTCAGCAAGATGCAGTTGAAACCACCGTACATCATGCCATTCCCCAAGTTTAAAGCCTACCTTCTTAAATACTCCGATTTCTTCAAATCCTGAAGCCCGATGAAATCCTTCGCTTTTTTCATTTGGTACTACTACGCCTGCATAAACATTATAGTAACCCTGTAAACGAAGTATTGAAAATAGGGTTTCGTATAAAATTCGTGCTATTCCTTTGCGGTGTACTGCTTCTGAAATATAAATAGTTGATTCGGGCGACCACTGGTAGGCAGTTCTATACCTGTGTTTGGTTGCATAAGCATAACCTATGATGGTATCGTTATGCAGGCATACTAGCCAGGGATACTCTTTCGATATTGATTCAATTCGATTGGAAAATTCCTGTGCATCGGGTACTTCGTATTCAAATGTAATAGCTGTTGAAAGTACATAGGGTTTATAAACTTCTAACGCTTGAAGACAGTCTGCTTTTTCGATTAGGCGGATAGTAAATTTATTCTCCATTTGTTTCATGCTAAAGCGCAATAGGTATAATTGATATTCTTATAATTTGACAAACCTGTAAAAATCATCCCCGATTTTTAGAAAATAAATACCCGCAGGCAAGTTGTGAATATCAATTTTCGCATTAGATTCAGCGTCCAATACTTTGATACCCAATGGGCTGTACACTGCAATTAATCCTACATATTTACTTGAGCTTAATTCAATATATTCTTTTGCGGGGTTGGGGTATATGCTGTAATTAATATTCAACTCATCCCTTTCACTAACACCTGTACTGCTCTTTACTTCAATTGCACCAATTGAACGTCCGTTCATTTTGAAAGGATTACCGTAAAAATCGGTTGCCGGTTCTGTTTCGTTTGCACCTGCACCAATGGCAGGACTACCCGCCGCAAGGTGGAAATCACCGTTCACACCATCCATAAACATTATGGTATTAGAGCCGAAATTTATAGGATTCCTGTCTTTTATAGCATCCAAATCAGGAGTATCCCAATATGGACCGTTAAATGTAGGTTTCGATATGCTATAATAGATGTTATTACTAAAGGAAGCCGCACCAGCAGGCTGAGTGCCGCCATTCATATACTCGGAAGTTCCGAAGGCAAAGATGTTGTTTTCTATCCTATTACCGGATAGGGTTGGAAACAACGAACTTGTGGTCAGAAACCTCATTGTTGCCTGACCGCAATTATAAAATGTATTATTAATTACCTTGCAATCCACAGCAGATGATAATGCCAAACCCCGATACCCCCCGATGATAATATTCGAATAAAACTTAATGTTTTTTACTTCAAATTTATCCTCCGGACAGTAAAATTGTGCTCCCGTATCACCACCTATTTCAAACGCAACCCACGAAGCCTGAGATGAATTAATAAATAAATTTCGCTCCATAGTAATGTTTGATGCTCCGCCCTTGATATGGCCGCCGGTAAGGCAATTTTCAAAACGGTTATCTGTAATTATACCGTTATGGCATACATTATAGTCCATTGCATCACAAACGGGGAAATCCTTAAAAATACAATGCTTCACCTCGAAACTATCGACACCGGAAAACTTAAAGGCAGTAATAGCAGATGCCTCTGTTGTTTTGGAAAATCTACAACTGTCAACAATTATGAATTTTGATCTTGTATCACAACTCCCATTATTATCTACACTCAAAAGTCGACCCGGGTATTTTGCATTTCCTTTGAAGGTAAGGTTGACGAATTTGATATATTCACATGCCATAAACTGCCATGTTCCAGAAATATCAATTGTTTCATTATTATATGTGGTAATGACAATCCACTTTGAACTAGTCCCCTTTAGTTTTAATACACTTTGATACCCGCCATACGAACCACCGTGCAAGTAGACAGTGTCCCCAGCATGAATTGCGCCTGCATTCGCGGCGTTTTCAATATTTACATAGGACTGCCCGGAGCCTAGATGAACCTGAGCAAAACCTGTAAATGAGTACAAACAAAGAATAAAAACGAGTATGAGTGATTTCATTTTCAGTAAATCAATAAACTACCTAGAATTGTACTTCTTGCAAAATGTTTTAAAACTTAGGTTATTCACTTTGCATTACATTACTACTGTTTCTTTCAACAATATTGGTATCACGAGTATTCTTTTGGACAGCAATCGCCCCGAATAAAGAGAGCAAAAACGAAAAGGCATAGAACCCTTTTTCACTCGGTAGCAAATTTGCATTCCACAAACCGACAGTCAATAAAATAATAGATAAGATTGTAGAAAACCAACTGATTCCATAATATATGTTTGTTACAGGAACTCCTTCCAGACGGTCGCGTACACTTTTCTGTACCGAAACAACAGCAAATAAACCGTACATCAACACCGTAAAATAATACCCTTTTTCACTGTTAATCATTTGGGAGCCCCAAACACCTGAAAGATATCCTATCATTCCTGCTCCGAGGGCAATCCAAGAGGCAGCTATAAATGCACTTGATGGTTTCATAAAATGTATAAAAACTGATAAAAAGATTCCAACAATAGCTGTTAATGTTGGATTGACAAATAATGCGGATGGCAATAATACATAATTTATTCTACAAATTCAGCACAAGAATACAGTGTTTATATTGAAATTGTAATCAAGTTTAAGAATCTGAACAAATATAACCTCGTTAGAGTTGACGAACATATAATCTAAGAGTATTTTTATCACTTCTTTAAAAAACTTGAAACATTCACCTGATATATCCTACTTAGTCCATTTTCGTATTTGTTTGCTTCTTTAAGAAACCCTTTAGTATCGAAGGTATTTTCTGTCTGTTTCAGAACCGAACTTCGTTTACTT
>CALMMI010000180.1 GCA_937868245.1 uncultured Ignavibacteria bacterium
TGATTAAAAGATTTACTTCGGCTTATGTTGAAAAGAAAATTAACTTGAGCTCCTGTTAGCTTTCCTAAAAATCCGGCTGCCACCCGTATTCCTAATTTTCCAAAATCCTTACCAGCCACAATATTCAATCCGCCCGGCTGAAGAACTGTAACCCCCAAATACATAAAAGAATGATTACGGTAATCAAGACTCTTAACATTTGTGAAATACTGAATACTTGCAATATTTGATCTTAGAACGGTTATATTAACGTCAGCGTCCTCCACTATAATCTTTGAACTGTCTTCACTTATAATCCTACCTGAATATTCTTTTCCGTCGTTTGTTACAATCCTAATAGCTCTTTCTTTGTCAGGTGCGTTTTGTGCAAATGTTACCAACGATGTCAAAAGCAATATACAGAAGATAATTAGTGCATTTTTCATGAAAATATCAAAAAATATAAATAGTTGGAGAAAATTAACTTTTGCAAATTTACACAAAATATAATATACCGTGTACTTTTTGGTTTAGGTCAATTCAAAAAAATGAAGCCCTTTGAAATTTCAAAAGGCTTCATTTTTTCAGTTTAAGTAGAACATTTTCTCAATGCATGAAAGTGCTAAGTCCTATGTTAAAATCTCCTCGGTAAACTGAATTTGAATTGGAGACTCTTTCACTTTAGTAACAACTTCTATCCCCTGTTGAGATATCTTAACTGCGTTCATGTCGTTCCCTATAATATATGAACGTTGAAGTTCAGTCTCAATCAAATTTTCATCTTTCAACTGCAGTACTATTCTGTTGAAGTCGTCTTCAGACAAATCGCATATTATTTGGACCATATCTACCCTATGGTAGATAGAACTAATCAGGTCCAAATCATATAACGTTTTTAGTACAATACCGCGTAATTTATTATCCCACATAATAAATTCCTAAATAGTATAGTGTATCAAAATTGTTAATTATTCTAGGTTGGCATCCTACAAAGTTTTTATTGATTTGAATCAACAAAAGGTTAAGGTTTTTCCTTTATTAAAATTCTTGTTCTTGTTTCTTTTACATGTATAATATAGAGTTATACAAAAATAGCTAAAACTTTCTGAAAACACTTCTTATTTAACATGGTAAATTGTAAAAAGATTAGCAATCAGTCATTTTGTAGGACAATACTTGTTTAAAATTATGTACAAGAGGTTCAAATATATTTCTTGAATTTAGGCTTCAGTTCATGCAAAATTGCTCCTGCTTATTGAATGAATCCTGACCAAACCGCGTACATTCATTCCTCCCCCTACAATTACTACGTTACCTATCAGTCTTTTAGAATGTTGCTTATATAGTTTGTAAACCAAGTTTGGACTTTTAACAATCGCTAACACAAATTAACGCCCTATATTTCATTGCATAGTAGTAGATTTGCATTACAATTTTAGACTAACTGATTTTCTTTATTGTTACATCATTACTAAAGGAATATTTATGAAAAATCTTCGCCCGTCTGCGATGGCTGCTTTAGCGGTAAGCGGACTGCTACTGACCGGTTCACTATTTGGTCAAACATCTGTAAAAAACAGAACTGAAAAGCCGCAAACGATTGAAAACCCTGCTAGTTTCCTACTGACCCGTACAGCAGGATGCAACAGTACCGAGGTTTCTAAAGAAGTACGTGAACTCCGTACGGAGCTTAATAATCTCCGATTCAAAAACAATGTTTCCGGTTCAACTGTCCGTTACGTTAATTCAAATGAAGGCAGCGGAGGATTCCTAGGTATAGTACCCGGTTCACGGACAGCATCCGGTGGCGTTACCATTGATGAAATTGTTGGCAATTCCGGTGCTGAAAAAGCAGGATTACAAGCCGGTGATGTAATCTTATCGTTAGATGGTAAAAAAGTAGATACCCATACTGATATTACAAGTGTTATCTCAGCTAAGAAACCGAATGAAACTATTGCAGTTACATTGCTTCGCAATGGAGCTGAACAGGTGATTTTTGCAACGCTTGGTGCACGGCAAAAAACAAATTATACAGTATTTGTTCAGAATGCAAATACACCTACAGAATCAAAGACAATCAGTATTAACCTCAATGGTTCATCCAAGAACTGGGAAAACTCGATTGCTGCGCTCAATCAATACAATTCAATCAAATGGATTTCTGAAAAAGGAACAGGCAACCCTTGTGAAAAATTACGTGAAATGCGAAGCGCATCCTTACTTGGTGTTTATGTAAATTACAATGCAAAAACCGGGGTTGGGATTCAAGATGTAATTTCAAATACAGGCGCACAAAGTTCGGGTCTGCAAAGCGGAGATATTATTACTTCTGTTAGTGGTATCGATGTTAACTCATATATTGAACTTCGCAAGGTGGTTACAATGCACAAACCCGGCGAAACAGTTGTTGTTACCTTTTTACGCGACGGGCAGATTCAACGAGTAAATACTACCCTTAGCAGTCTTGCAGATACAAAACAAGAAGTTGTAGCATCTCTCGAAGCTGAATGCAGCAAAGCAGAAGCATCTGAGCCTATTATAAATGCGCCAGGAACTGCACTCCCGGGTATTCAATCGGACGAAACCCCGATGAACTCTACGCTAACAGTTTCTCCTAACCCTACAAACGGCATTACAAATCTTCATTTAACCGGAGATGCTAAAGAAATTGCAGTAGTAACCGTAATGGATTTGAAAGGTTCATTAGTACATACACAAGAATTAACATCGGGAACAAAAGATGCAACACTTGATTTAACTTCATTCCCTAAAGGAATGTATATCATTACTGTAAATCAAGGTGAACATAAATTCTCCGAGAAAATCGTAGTAAACTAATAAAACGCAGCTGACAGCTGTCTCCATCCTAAAATGCCCTTGAGAATTAATTCCCAAGGGCGTTTTGCTTTTCAATTCTATGGTTAAACTCTAAAATTGTATTTTTGTATATCCAACGTTAATGAATAGTACATAACATAATGAACAGTCCGCTATAATTTATATGTCTCAACTCACTCTCTGGTTTTTAGCAACACGCCCCAAAACATTAGTTGCAAGCGGTATCCCGGTAATTATGGGGTCGGCTCTTGCATATCATGATGGCACTTTTTCATTGTTAGGCGCATCTGTAGCATTTGTTTGCTCTGTTTTGATACAGATTGCAACCAACTTTATCAACGAAATATATGATTTCCGCAAAGGGGCGGATTCAATGGGCAGGGTCGGACCTGTCCGTGCTGTTTCTGCCGGGTTGATTACCGAACAAAAGATGATACGTGCTGCATGGCTGGTGGTAATGATGTGTTTTATTCTGGGGATGTATTTGGTGTGGTTTCGAGGGATAATTGTGCTTATAATCGGTATCGTCTCGTTATGTTTGGCATGGGGATATACAGGTGGACGTTATTCTCTTGCATATAGAGGTTTGGGAGACATCTTCGTTTTTATTTTTTTTGGATTGGTAGCAACCGCAGGCACATATTACATACTTCACGGGGAGTTATCGGTTTCGGCTTTACTGCTTGGATGTATCCCCGGTGCATTTGCAGCGAATATTTTAGGGGTGAACAATTTACGTGACAGGGAAACCGATGTTAAGGTCGGTAAGCGTACATTTCCTGTAAGGTTCGGTGCAAAGGCAGCAAGAATTTTGTATATTCTGATGACCCTTGTTGCATATCTTTCGTCTGTTTACTTATATCTAACGGAAGGTTCTGTTTGGGTTCTATTGCCCTTGATTACCATTCCTATCGGTGTGATTCTTTGTAGAAAAGTAATAACCCTTGAGGGTGAACAACTAAACGCGGTTCTTGCTCAAACAGGTGCATTGCTTGCAGTGTATGGTTTGCTATCGGCAGTCGGACTGGTGGTTGCAACAATATAGAATAATCTTCAAACTGTAATGGAGCGGTAGTTCTTAGCTTTCACCGCTTCATTGTGTACTACCTCGAATGACGGGATATTCTCATCGCATCCCAAAAGGGTTGCTCTTGCCCCTGTTCTTTGGAAACAATACCGGTAAAGTTCCCACACTTCATTAACCACATGGTCGCTATGCGTATCCAGAATATGCGTCCCTTTGTTTGTGTGCCCAGCCAAGTGGAACTGGCAAACGCGGTCGTATGGAATGGCATCTATGTATTCAATCGGGTCAAACACGTGATTGAATGAACTCACGTAAATATTGTTCACATCCAACAGCAACCCGCAATCTGCTTCTTCTACAAGTCTGCTGAGGAACTCCCATTCTGTCATTGTTGAAATTGAAAATTCTGCGTAAGTAGAAACATTTTCAAGTGCAATAGGACGTTCCAAAATGTCGGCAACCGTTCTTATACGTGCCGCAATATGCCGGAGGTTTTCTTCGGTATATATAATTGGCAGCAAATCGTGAAGATTATGGGCATTGCAGCCGGTCCAACACAGGTGATCCGACACCCAGGGTGTATTTACCCTGTCAGTAAGAATTTTAAGTTTTCGTAGATATTCCATATTCAGGGGATCAATCCCTGCAATTGAGAGTGAAACCCCGTGTGTTACTATCGGATACCTTTCCTTTACTTGATCCAGAATATAAGACGGTTTCCCCTTTGTATCCATGAAATTTTCCGAAATAATCTCGAACCAATCAACCTGTGGTTTTTCGGTTAGGATATGTTGAAAATGGACGGTTCGAAGACCGACTCCAAATCCGAGTTCAGGTAAATTCCAGCGGTTGGGAATCATATACTTGTAAATAGAATTTTACAAAAAAAGTGATGATACAAATGTAAGTATCATCACTTTTTTCTTTTGAAATCGCAAACTAAAATAGAACTGTAAAACATAGAAACGATTTATTATTTTGAAGCAGTTGAACAGCCGCCTTTACCTTTGCATGAGTTTTTGCCTTTGCAACCATTATCACCTGTTTTGCAGCCGCCTTTGCCTTTGCACTCATTCATGCCTTTGCAAGCATGATCTTTTACTGCCTTAGTTGCTTTTGCGGCTTTAGCTGCCTTAGTTGCTTTTTTAGGTGCTTTTTTCGCTGTTCCGTCTGCAGCAAAAGCTGCCCCGCCACTGATAAGACCGGCAACTGCTGCGCCAATCATAAGTTTACCAAAATCTTTTCCGTTCATGTAAATCTCCTTGTAAATAATTAATAAGGTGTGAAGTCTGACAGTTAATAATAGCCTTCACCAAACCGTCCAAAAATAAGCAAAATTATAAGAATCCAAGAGCGTTTTTTAGAAAATACGATTTAATGACACAACTGGATTGATTTATTCCATTTAAAATGGAAAAAACTGTCTTTGTTACAATACTCCCTATACCTTTTTCTCCTTTGGTTTCCTTTGTTTCCTTTTTGTTTTATTGGCAAGTGTGCGTTCCAGTAGATGCTCTTTATGCATTTTTACTGTGTGTACTGCCAGAAAATTCATCATATCACTCCATACTTTATCAAAGAGTACAACCTCTGCCGTTGTGCCTGTTGTATCAACGAATTTAACACTTTTCAGTTTTTCGAGCCAAACTGCTGATAATTTCTCCACTCTTTTAAGTACAAAATCCCCTTGCACTATTGTGTGGATCAGTTTTACCATACATGCAAGCCTATAGTACTCACTCCCCTGTTCTAATCGTGTTCGTCGTAATTTTTGGAGTGCTTCATCACATTCCAGAATTCCTCTTCTGTCTCCGTCAGCCATCAAGTAAATCGTACGTGCAATAATTATCTGTCCGTAGTAGCCGCCTACATCATTTTTCACGGTAGGTACGATAGCAGCAAATTCTTTGATGGAGATTGGCTTATTCCGTTGTTCTTCACGAATGGGAAAGAATGTGGATGTAAAATCATTGGCGCAGTAAAACCTTGCATAGCATTCCAAAATTGTAAAAAATTCCTTTACAGGTTTTGGTTGAGATTCAAGTTTTGGATTCATCAACACTTCTCGAAATGACTCAGCTGCCATTTCCATTTTCTCGCTTCTAATCAAAAGCAGGAATTCATTTTGCTTGAAGTAAAACCAATTCGTGGATCCCGCTGTCAAATAACCTCTACATTTAAAACGGTAATCCATTGCTTTTTCATATTCCCCTTTTGATGTATAAGCAGATAAGAGAAGTAAATTAAAATGCCCTAACCTTTGCTTCCTTGCAAATTGCTTATTTGCATCATAATATGTCAAAGCTTCGTTAGCGATCCAAATTACAGTATCATAATTACGTTCAACTTGAGCAATAAAGTCGTAAATACCAATATATGCTTCATGTAATTGAAACGACTTATATGTCTTAAACCATTCTGCTATCTGAGTAGCTGCAGCTCGCATTTCTGGAAGCCGATGAAGTTGGGGGGCAATAGATGCTGTAAAATAAACACCAAATCTGTCGAGCAATATTCCTGCGTTTTCCTCTGCATTCAATATTTTTCTAAGCTCTATCTCCCTTTCTTCTATTTCCATATACGAGGCAACATTGCCATTGAACTTATGATATTTCCGTAATGCAACACAAGCTGTTACCCGAGCAAACGTAAAATCATATTTCTTTGCAACAATATCCAGCCTTTTTGCCAATGTCCGTTCGGACTCAAGCGAACCATATCTTCTAAGTACTTGAAGTTGAGCTACCGCTTTTGTGCATTGATACTGAGCTCGGTCGTAGTCTGTGTATCTACCTTCATTTAAGTTAAGAAAAAACAGAGAATTCAATAAGCGATCCGTCAGATTTTTTTTTAACATCTTATAACGGGAACTATCTTTCGTCTCAGCATCACCATATACTGCTTTTACAGCCAAATCATCTGTCTCTACACCTTCTAAAATACTATTATGTAGCTTCGAAAGTTTGGTCGGTTTTTTTTCAGTTCTGCTGTCAAATAATAATTCAATTTTTTTTTTGACGTAAGGATCTGACCAAACCTGTCATTTCATGCAAAAATTTCAGCACTTTTTTCTCTCCTTGTTTTATTGAGAGTTACAGAAGAATTAACTTTACACTTCCTAACAACAACTATTTGTATTTATAAATAGTTATTTGAATATTACCTGAATCTATATTTTCAACACCCAAACATACAAAATTCTCTCGTTTTTGACACCATTGAAGACTTGACTTTTTTGGTACATTCTCCATTTTTAACAACGTAAAAGGTACGAAATTGCACTTGTAAATCAATATTCTTTACTTTTTTCGGAAGTTTTTTAATGGAAACAATAATCGCAATCCTCATGTATTTAGGTTTTCTTGCACCTGGTACATACACTCAAGAGCAATTCGACACAATCCTTATGGCACAACAGCAGCAAGTTGTTGCAGTACAAAACGATCCTGTGCTTTCTCAGCAAGCAGGTCAAACAAGTATTGTTGGGGTTGTTATCTCCGACGAAGACAAAAACAACTAACAAATAGTATCATATCTTTTTTTCTCTTTTAAGGAAATTTTCAATGGAAGTAATGTTACATATCCTCATGTATCTCGGTTTTCTTGCACCGGGTAACTACACTCTAGCACAATTCAATACAATTCTTATGACTCAACAGCAGCAAATTGTTGCAGTGCAAAACGATCCTCTGCTTTCTCAGCAAGCCGGTCAAACTAGTATTGTTGGAGTTGTTATCTCTGACGAAGACAAAAATAACTAACAAATAATTTTATATCTTTTTTTCTCTAAATAAGGAAATTTTTCAATGGAAGTAATGTTACATATCCTCATGTATCTCGGTTTTCTTGCACCGG
>CALMMI010000181.1 GCA_937868245.1 uncultured Ignavibacteria bacterium
ATTTATCATTTTAATTTGGATATATTATCAACCGCAATTACTTACAACAAAAATATTTGCAGCTGACGCATTTAATTTCCCGCCGGATTTATTAAACTGTTTGGCAGTAGAACGTATGGATGATTTTAACGGCTCTGTATGGAAAAACCGTTTGGATTACCCTGTTCACACTATTGTGAATAGTATTCAAACTACCCCGCTCAATACCCTTTATAATGTAGAAGTGCTAACTCGAATCGGAGATAATGAAGTAAGAGTTAACACAGGTGAGCAGCCGTTCACGATGGCTGAAATGTTTCAATCTGTGCGTGATGCAATTTGGAGTGAAGTTGCAAAAGGTGAAAACATCAACAGCTACCGTCGTGAGTTACAACGAGATCATCTTGCCGCTCTTTCTCAATTGCTACTCAAGCCAGCTCCGGGGACACCGAATGATGCAATCTCTTTGGCGAGAGCAGATGTATCGTTCTTGAAAAAACAAGTTGATGCAGCTGCTAAATCCAAAAAAGCAGATGCTTATACAAAAGCACATTTGGAAGAAGTTTCCGCTAAGATTGATGCAGTATTGAAGGCTCAATTGCAAACAGGCTCGTAACCTGTTGCTTGTCGTAATGAAAATGAAAAGCCCTGCTGTGATTGCAGGGCTTTTTTTTGTCTAAAATGATAGAAAATCTAAATAAATTCTTAGGGTATTCAAAATGAAATTTACTATTTTTATATTTGTTTATTAATACTGTAACTTTATTTATAATTGTAACTCTATTTATCATTCTACACCCAAATGCTATCTTCCATCTTCATATCGCTTGCCCAAAGATATAGCAATAATACCCTTCTAACGGAAACCTTGTGGAATGAGCTTGAGAGTAACTATTCAAACACCTCCCGCACTTACCACACCTTAACACATCTGAAAAATTTGTTTGAGCAGTTGAACGAAGTGAAAAGCCATATCAACGATTGGGATACAATTCTCTTTACTATGTTTTACCACGATGTTATCTATAACCCTTCAAGAAATGATAACGAAGAGCAAAGTGCCGAAGTTGCAAGGAAACAGCTGCAATCACTTTCAGTACCACAGGAGATGATATCGAAATGTATCCAACAGATTATTACTACAAAATCGCATTCCATAAGTACTGATAACGATACCAATATATTTACTGATGCAGACTTATCTATTTTAGGTCAGGATTGGGAGGTGTATTCTGAATACTCCAAGCAAATTCGGAAGGAATATTCAATATATTCCGATTCGGAATATAATCTGGGTAGGAAGAATGTTATCAAGCACTTTTTGGATATGGAGAACATATTCAAGTCTGATATATTTAGAGTTAAATACGAGAACCCGGCAAGAAGGAATTTACTAAGAGAAATGGAATGTCTTTGAGTAAAAAACAAATGTAGATTAGGAATATATAAGTAGTCTTCTGACTTCCCCAAACCTGGCTTCCCTGGTGTTCTTATTTGAGTAAGAATATCCTGTTAATAAGGTTATCCTGCATTTCTTTTCCAAAAGATGTTATCTCCACCTTGAAACTTTTTGGTATATTTGAGCGTAATTTAGCGCAATTATATGGTATTGTGCATGATATAGTCTTGTATCTTTTAAAAGTGAGTATTCATTTATGTCCGTTGATAATCAAAATGTAGATTTGTCAGGTCTCCGTATTAATCGTGAAACGCCACAGGAGTCTTCCGGTGGAGGTTATGGAAAATATATAATTATTGCAGTTTGTCTGCTTGCAGTTGCAGGCGGGTACTATTACTTCTCTTCAAGCAATTTCTCCTTTACTGCTGAAGAAGTGGATGTAACGTCCGCTTCACTTACTTCCCCATCTCAAGCAAATGCTGTACTTACTGCAAGTGGTTATGTAGTTGCCCAGCGCAAGGCTTCTGTTTCGTCGAAGGCAACAGGAAGATTGCAATCTTTGTATGTAATCGAAGGTGACCAGCTAAAGGAAGGTGCTGTAATCGGTCGTATCGAAAGCAATGATGTGGAAGCAACATTAGCCCAGGCAAAAGCATCGGTGGAGGTTGCGAAAGCAAACCTTCAAAGCAGTATTGCCGATTTGGATGATGCCAAACTCAACATAAGCCGTCAGAAAACTATGCACGAACAAGGTGCAACCACAACTCAAGATTTAACCAATGCAGAAGCTCGCGTAAAACGTGCTCAATCAGCAGTAGCATCATCCGAGGCATCGATAAAGGTAGCCGAAGCAAACGTTCGTTCAGCAGAAGTACAGGTGGAAAACACGTTTATCCGTGCTCCGTTCAATGGAACTGTGCTTAATAAGAATGCAAATGTAGGCGAGGTTATTACCTCTCTTGGCGGTGCAGTTGGTTCACGTGGCGCGGTAGTGACACTTGCCGACATGAGTTCATTGGAAGTTGAAGCCGATGTTTCCGAATCGAGCATTGAACGCTTAAAACAAGACCAACAATGCGAAATTACATTAGATGCTTTCCCCGAAAAACGCTATCGTGGTTTCTTGAGTAAAATTATCCCTACAGCCGACCGGGCTAAGGCAACTGTACTTACAAAGGTTCGTTTTACGGAGCGTGATAACAGGGTATTACCCGAAATGAGTGCGAAGGTATTGTTCCTGAAAGACAACTCAACTCAAAATGAAAATCTTCCTCCTAAACTTACTGTACCTGCATCAGCAATAGTTACACGCAATGGTAAGAAGGTGGTATTTATCATGAAAAATGATAAGGCTACGGAATCAAAAGTAGATATTGGTGAGGACTTGGGAGGCTTGATTGAAATCAGAAGCGGTTTAAATGCAGGTGATAAAGTTATACTCAACCCTTCAGAAAAAATTTCGTCAGGTTCATCGGTGAAGTTAAAGAAATAGAACATACTTTAGTTTGTATGAAAGTCGTTCCAGAGTGTACTTTGTGAAC
>CALMMI010000182.1 GCA_937868245.1 uncultured Ignavibacteria bacterium
ATTTCAACTCCATGCTTACGGCTTAGTTCAAATGCTGATTCCGATGTGCTGACCCCTTCGGCAACCGTTTGTGTTTCAGATAGAATCTCCGCCAGTGATTTTCCTGCCCCAATCTGCTCACCAACCCTACGGTTTCTACTATGGCGACTGCTACACGTTACAAACAAATCGCCTAAGCCCGAAAGCCCGGAAAATGTATTTGCTTCCGCTCCGAGTGCAGTGCCAAAGCGTGTCATTTCAGCAAGTCCTCTGGTAATTAACGCTGCTTTAGTGTTGTCTCCCATTTTAACACCATCGATAATTCCGGCGGCAATGGCAATAACGTTTTTAAGTGCTCCGCCCAACTCCGCGCCGATAACATCGGTAGAGGAGTAAACTCTAAAAGCTGAGGTTGTGAAAGCCTTTTGGACAATGCGTGCAATATCAGGTTGAGTTGATGCTGCAACTACCGTTGTTGGCATAAGCCGGGCTACTTCTTCGGCGTGGCTTGGTCCTGTAAGGACAGAAAATCTATCATTGATTCCTGCTGCATCCTTAAGAATTTCTGATACCCTGAGCAGGGTATGGCGTTCAATCCCTTTTGCGCCACTTACAATGATTTTTCCCTTGAAATCAAATTGATATGTACTAAGTATTGTTCGAATATACTGTGTAGGTACTGCAATTACGAGCAATTCAGTGTCGTCCAAATCCCTTGGATTAGTAGTTGCACGAATAGAAGAGGGGATAGTAACTCCCGGCAAGAAAATACTATTGGAATGGGATGAATTGATTTCATTCGCAACGTCTTCGGAGCGTGTCCAGAGAGTTGTTTGGTGTTGATTTGCCGCCAGCACCATAGCAAGTGCTGTTCCCCATCCGCCTGCTCCGATGATTCCTGTTTTCATGCGCTCCCGATTCATGGCTGTAGTTCTATTATATGATTCCAAAAAAACAAAAGGGCGAAGAATTCTCTTCGCCCTTCACATTACGAACGTATGTTTTTTCTATTGTTTGGGTATTCTAAGAATACTGCCAAACATTATACTTTGGGCTTTTGCTTTACAAAAATCTGCAATTTGGCAAATCGATTTTCATTGCCTGACATTAAACGTCCGATATTTGCCCTGTGGGTATAAATAACTAACAGTGCAATCCCGATACAGAAGAAAATCATGGTATGGTATCCTGCTATATCCACATGGAGAAGATTATAACGAATACACATAGCAGTAGGGATTGTAATTGCAGCAACTATCGACCCAAGCGAAATATAGCCGGATGAGAACACTACCAAAGAAACAAAGCAAAGGCAATTCCTACATCAACCGGGGCAATTGCAATCAGCATTCCGGTAGCAGTATTGATTCCCTTGCCGCCTCGAAACTGTACAAAAGCAGAAAATACGTGACCAAGAACAGCGGATACACCGGCAATTAATCGCAGAACAGTTATGTCTTCAAACGGAGTCCGGTTTACAAAAGGCATTGCGCCTGTAAAAAGATGACTTATCACCACTACGGCAAGTACACCTTTTAGTATATCTACAACCTGAACAACAATTCCCCACTTAACACCGAGTACACGGAAAGCATTTGTGCTACCCATATTCCCGCTGCCGCGTTCCCTGATATCAAAACCAAAAAATAATTTACTGATTATCACAGCAGTAGGCAGTGAACCTGCAAGATAGCTAAGTATGATAATAAGCAAGAGACGAACGATTGGATCCATTATAATTATATCCTTCTACGTAAAAATAATCCGATGTATAAACCCCACTATCGGACACTTGTGGTTATTTCTGAACTGCAAAATACGTTTTTTTTCTCGAATTTTTATGATTACCAATTCATGAAGCAACGAATAGCCCGTTAGTATTACATCGGTAAGTCTAAATTTTCCTGCTTCCCAAAACGTTAGTAGCGCTCATCTTCATCGTCGTTATGAGTGCGTGTCGGTCGTGTAAATATCG
>CALMMI010000183.1 GCA_937868245.1 uncultured Ignavibacteria bacterium
AATGCAACAATGAAGATTTTCATAAGTTTACGTAAAAATGATAAGATTAAAGAATATATATATTATCTTATATTAGAATTGTGAGGATTTATACCAGTCCAATTGGGCATTGTATAATTGGAGGCAACCGTGTCAATTGTTAATTCCATATCCTTGGCTTCAGCTGGAATAAAATAATCAAACCCCGAGTTAGCTTTTACTGCCTGTGCAAAGTTGTAACCCGACTTAAAATCCTTTGCCCAGCTTCTCCATTCAACTTTAGAAGGGTCGCCGCCAATGTATATCATACCCTTCCAATTGAATAAACCGTATAGTTTTATATCTTTTGCTTCGGTAAATAGTTTCCCGCTGTATTTTTTTGGACTGGTAATAAGAAGTACCTCTTCGGCTACCCCTAAGCCACCTGTTGTTGTATCATTCAGATTCATTGCTTCGGTGGGCAGATCATCGTTAAAACCAATTGTAAAGGTGTTTGTTGCTTTGTCAATATAGCCGTCTCCGTATATATACGCATAATCGGGATTAGGTCTGGATATTGACCAAACGATAGCAAAATATGCATCATCAGGAATTGTATAATTCTTCGGATTGGATATTTTCCCCGTAAACGAATGTTTATAGGTAGGGAATTCCTTTTTTGTTGGGGCGGTACTTGCATCCGAACAGGAACCCAAAATGCTGATTGACAAAAATGCAGTTAGTATGAAAATATTCTTCATAAATGATGAAATAAAATAATAAATAAATAAACTCTGTTGCAATTCTTAAAACACTATATCCAAACCATAGGTAAAACCAATCTTTGAAACCATTTGATAACGGTTGCTTTCATTGTTAAACAAAAGCCCCGAAACTTCCGCCCCCACATGTAACGAAACCCTTCTATCCGGCATCCACCGCATTCCTAATGATGTTTTTGTGAGCGGACCTACTTGAGTAACGGCAACCGTAGTTTGTCCGTATGGACGCATATCTGCAAATGAAACAAGCGAGCCAAATTCATAACGGAACGCACCGCCAGCCCAGAAAATAGACTGCCGGGGAACAAACTGCTGATTCGTGTACTGTACAAAGAGCGGTAGATCTTCCTGTCCGACCGCTACACCTGCCGAGGAATTATCAGAAAGTTTGTAGAATAATGAAGCTGAAATATTGTTAAATGCCCTGTTTTGGCTAACTCCTAAGTTTGCAGAATAGGTGCGGAAATCTTGAATCCCATTCATTTGCAGCATAAACGGCACTTTATCTGAGTGGTCAACCCGAGGGCTATCCTGTACATCTGCTGTAATTGTAGTGAAGGTTTGCGTATTGCCATTGGCACGTATTAATTTATCATCAGTCACTTCCGAGATTTGCGGAACGCTGCTTGATGGATCTTGTTCGGCAGCTTGCAGCTGTTTTTGAACAGAAGGTTCAGTTGCTGACAATGACGAAACTGCAGGTAACTTCTCGCTGTTTATAAACCGTTCAACAGGAACATACACTGTTCTTGTGATGATCTTCGGTTCTGATTGGCGGGTGATTTCAGTTGGAATCTCCGAAGCCATTTGCTTGATTGTACTGTTATCCGCTTGTTTGATTGCACTGTTACCCGTTTGTTCCGAGCGAGCTGCTGCCTGTTTGTTTTCAAACGTCGGAATGTCGCTATTTGTTGATTTCATAATCACGAATGTAAGAAGAGCCCCAAGCGCAGCACCAAATAAAGAGGGGAGAACTTTTGCTATTGATGTCAGAAGTGGTGAGGATGTAAGAGCTCCAAGTGCCGTAGTGACACCCGCCGCTTTTAGGATGTTCCTGCCTATAAATGCAGGAGGGGTCATGCTGCCGGCATCATTGAATGCTACAGCGCGCATTTGGAGGGCATCGTAAAATTCTTCTTGCAAGTCTGCATCGTTGGATAGAGCTGAAAAAACTGTACTTTTTTCAACAGCATTTGCCTCGCCGTCGATAACAAGATAGAGGAGTTCGGAGTAATTGTTGTTATTCATAAGTTTACTTATTTATCTTGGAAATAAGGTGCAAGTGTTTTCCGCAGAGATACCTTAGCGCGGACAACCCAGTTTCTGACCGTAGTAACGGGAACATTCATCATATCGCCGATTTCCTGATAGGAGTATCCGTTATAGAGTTGGAGAACAACGGCTTCCCGTTGGTCGTCGGGCAGGATATCCAAACTGAGACCGAGAACTTCCTTTAGGTCTTGATTTTCGAATTGATTGTCGGAATGTGGATACTCAAATTCATCCGACTGTATGAGAGAGCTTTTGCGCTGACGTTTTACATTTAAGCACAGGTTACGGGCTATACGGAAAATGAAGGCTTGAAGATTTATAATCTGCTCTCCATTTTGAGCCGATTTTATTACGCGGATAAATGTCTCTTGCAGAACATCCTCGGCAGATCGCGAATCATCCAATATACGCCGACAATATACATACGCGCGTTGCCCGTAGCGGGAGTAGAGTTCGGAACACGCCATTTCTCTTTCGCGACCTGTTTGCCCGTGAATCACGGCAATCAGTTCGGTATCGCTATATGGGGTAGTTCGTTTGCTCATGGAATGTGGTTGTTATTGAATTCTGCCTTTATATGTACGGACACGTGGGGAAACAGGTTTGTTTCAGTTGATTCAAAAATATATTTAAAAAAGGGAAAAGAAAGAAAAATAGATAAGCAACGTAAAATGTTAAATATAATCAAGTAAGTAATAGGGTATTTGAAGTGAAGTTTTGTCTTTGTACGAGTTTCGGATACAACTTATAGGTTAATATAACATTAATTGAGTATTTTTGAAAAGTTATGCTCTGCTCACTATAATTTTCTTTACATTATTCGCACCCATTCTATGAAAACCGCTCTCATACTATTAGCAAGCATCCTGGTTCTATTCTCAGAATCCAGAAGCCAATGGACACAAACAAATTTGTATAGTAAACGTATAAGTATATTGGCAGCCAACGATTCTTTTTTATTTGCTGGTACTACAAACGGCATATTTCGCAGTGAGGATAATGGAAATCATTGGCAGAAAATAAGTCCGACTTCAAAAGATACATCTATATTCCCTATGGTAGTCATGGGAAACAATGTGATTACTCCATTTTATTCCAGCACTAATAACGGTACAGAATGGGAACGACACCAAATATTAAATTTTGCTCCTACCGGAAATCTGGTTGTTAAAGACTCTATTCTTTATATCGGACGTGATTCTTCTGTTTATTATAGTAACAATAAAGGATTAACTTGGAAGAAAACAGGGTCGAGTTTGCCAGGTGGGAACACTTGCTATACTCTTACAATAAACGGCTCCACACTATATGCCGGGGGAGAAAAAGATGTTTTTAAAAGTTCTGATAATGGTACTACATGGGAACGGCTTGGGCGTGCACTATCTTATCTTGGCTCAGGAACAATACTCCAACTCTATTCTAAAGATTCCACTGTATTTGCAGCTTACGGATATGGTCTTTACTATAATAATCCATCCGATTCACTTTGGAAGTCAATGGATTCAGTATGGGGAATAGTGCGTGGGATTATCCAAAAGGATTCAGTCTTATTCGTCGGTATCGATGGATACGAACTGATCTATCGCGGCTCCAATAACGAAAAAAAATGGAATTCTATACGATTGAAACATACAAATAAGCTTTCTGTGGTTGTGGGTATGGTAAGGAAAGGAAATACTGTATTCGTTGCTACAGACGCAGGACGGTTGTTCTACAGTAGTGATGAAGGAAATACTTGGGAAGAATCAAAAAATATCGGATTGCGCAGTAATACATCCGTAAGGGAGTTAGTCTCGTGCGGTGGAACTTTGTTTGCAACATCAGTTGCCGGTATTTCTACCAGTTCAGATAATGGATTAACGTGGATTTCCACAGAAATCATCCAAGCACCCATTGCTCTTTATTCCAATGGCTCAAGTGTTTATGCCCTCATTCGTTCTATGGATTCAATTGGACGATTTGGACCCAGCCCCTATGATTCATTGATACGGACTACAGATTGCGGGGCCACATGGACTACTTTGAAAACTGATTTTAAGAGGCTTGGGATAAAGTATTTAGCAGAATGTAATTCAGTTTTATATGCTGCTTCTGAAAACGAAGTTTATAAAAGTTCAGACAGTGGTCGGAGTTGGAGTAAAGAAACAAATATATATTTTAGTAAAGGAATCATAGCAATGACTACAGAGGATACCACAATCTATTTTTTGGGAGATAAATATGTAAATATCGGAACCAACCGTGGAAAAGCTTGGGAAATTATACTTCATCGCGAAGAAGGATATAGAAGATTTTATCCAATCAGTATGGTAGTGAAAGATAAAAGAATTTTATTAGGGTCATACAATGAAGGATTATACTGTAT
Source organism: uncultured Ignavibacteria bacterium (assembly GCA_937868245.1). Taxonomy (GTDB): domain Bacteria; phylum Bacteroidota; class Ignavibacteria; order Kapaibacteriales; family UBA961; genus JADJXV01. The sequence goes on from CALMMI010000183.1 coordinate 4,378, forward strand.
TGATACGACTCGCGATGGATATGGTTATCGAAAAATAGTGAAGATAAATGATGGTAAAACAGCAGAACAATTTAATAGATTTATTGTAAGCGGTTCAAATATTTTTGTAGCAACCGATAATCAAATTTACAAAAGTACTGACGACGGCAAAAGCTGGACTATTATAGACTCGTTGCTTCCTAAATACAAGATTAACACGTTCATTGCGCATGGTTCTGCATTATATATAGCAAGAGGTACAGCAGGTGTATGGAAATATGAAAATATATTAGATGTGAATTCAGATGAAAACCCTGAATCTATACAAGATTCACACATCCTCTGCTATCCGAATCCTACCGGAAATTCATTGACAATCGACCCGACCGGCATGTCATTTAATAATGCACATTCAGTTCGTTATATCCTCTCAAATTCAATTGGTGAAAAAGTAATGGAATTTGAGCAGAACGTTCAGAAATGTACAGTAGAGTTTGGCGAGCTGCCAAATGGAGTGTATTCACTGACCGCTATGCAAGGAGTGCGGAGGTCAACAGTAATGGTCTCGGTATTCAGATAGAAAGTATCTCTTTATCCACTGCCAACTTATTGCGTGCTTTTGCACCTTTTGCGATTAAAAGAGAATTTTTTATCTATGTTCCCTATGTTCCTATGTGTTTAAAAGAAAAATAATTTAAACACATAGGCACATAGAAAAACATAGGCTACTCCTTCACAACCTTCACCCGCTCCACAACTCCGCCATCGCTTACCTCGATACAATACATACCGCTCGGCTGCCCGGCAATATCAAGCGTAAGGGAAGTACCGCTTATGTTTGATTGCTCAAGCAAGATTTGCCCGTAAAGGTTGACTAGTTTGATTCTGCCGTTGGTTAAACCTTTTCCGAAATCAACTGTAAGGTATCCTGTTGTAGGGTTTGGATAGAGTAAAAGCTGAGGGGATGCTGTACGGATACCCTCACTAACATCAGAGGTGGAACTTTCTTGTGATAGTTTTAACACAAAAACATCGTAACTGCTGCTGCCCTTTGATGCGGTAACATTGTACACAGAGTCACCGGGATTAAAATCAACAGTACCATAAAAGATTCCTGATGTATAGATATTTCCGGATTTATCAACGTCAATTGAATACCCGGCTTCAAAGACATCCGAAGAATTAAGAGTACTACCTATATTTAATGCGTAGGTAAAATTGCCAAGAGAATCCAATTTTAGAATGTAAATGTCATTTCTGCCTGCTGACTTTATATAAACAGTATCAGCACCGGGATTAAAATCCACCGTTCCCGTAAAACCTCCGGTTGTGTAAATGTTTCCGCGGGTATCTAAAGCGATTGAATTCCCATTATCTAAGGAATAATCGCCGATACTTCTAACCCATTTAAAATTACCATATTTATCTAACTTTACTATAAATACATCTGTAGTTGGTGTACTGGTTTGAGTATTTGGTTTAGATGTTACCGTAAAAGTGTCGATGCCCGGGTCGAAATCTACTTTACCTATAAATGAGCCGGCACAATATACATTTTCCGTGAGGTCAACTGCAAGCCCCACAGTCCTAAATTCTGTATTCTTACCCCCAACTCTCTTAGCCCACACAAACTTTGCGGAAGAATCTAATTTTAGGATAAACATATCATTTGAACCCACACTTTTGATTTTAAACGAATCTAAACCCGGGTCGAAATCTACAGTTCCGCTGAAACCGCCCACAATATAAATATTACGTTTTGAATCAACTACCATTGAATGATTCGTTTGGGCAGGACTTCCGCCCGTATTTTTAGCCCATATCAATTTGCCGGAAGCATCCAGCTTTACAATGAAAAGACTCCGGTTTGCACCGGAATCCATTGTGAAACTGCTATCTTCACTCGGGTCGAAATCCGCAATCCCTTTAAAATAACCTGCTGCATATACATTGCCCGATGCGTCGAAACTAACAGAAGTTCCAAAATCCATTTCGGGTCCACCGAACTGATCTACCCATGCAAAGTTACCCAATGAATCCAATTTAAATACAAAAACGTCGTACACACCCTGTGCTTTACGGTGAGCAACTCCCTGACCCGGATCAAAATCGGTTCTTCCGCTAAAATAACCGGTAACATACGCATTCCCATAGGAATCTACCTTTCCCGAAATTACGTTTTCATTGCTTTCATCTCCGATATGTTTTGACCACAGGAATTTTCCGGTAGGGGAGAACTTTGTAATTAAAATATCATTGTCAGCACCATCAATTGTTATTGGAGGTTGGGTACTGTCAACTTGAATTTTTCCGGAGAAATTCCCGATTGTATATACATTTCCTGAATTGTCCACCGATATTTTTGGAACAATATTTCCGATAATTCTTTTAACAAATTGAAACTGGGGTTGCTCTGAATATGCAGTGTTTTTAGTGAAGAATGTAATGACGGCAACAATCAGTAATGTAACTATTTTCATAAGCGCAGTAGATGGTAATTTTACAAATAAAAGTAAATATACTTATTATTTATTTATTCTTTGATAAGTTTCACACGCTCCACAATCCCGCCTTCGCTTACCTCAATACAATACATACCGCTCGGCTGCTCAGAAATATAGAGTAATAGTGTGAATTTATCAAAGGAATAAGAAAACTCTTTTCTTTTTTTGGGGTTCCCTGCGTTTGATTTCTAAGCAGTCGTTTGCGGTCACCCGTTGCCGTCCGGGCAGCTGGTTCAGGAATATTATAATTTTTCTTTTTTTTATGTTGATAAATTCGTAAGTTGGTTTTAGAAAAAAATACAGGTAGTATTTATTTGCTATAACTCTCAATCTGAAACTAGCACTTTCTTTATCTACGAGAAGTTCAGCAATACTCGCCCTGCTATAAAAGCGGGGCGCGTTTCTTTGCGTTCTTCGTAGGGTATGTGCTAGTACCTTGATTGGGGCGTTATTGAAATTGCGCCCTTTTTTTATGCCTAAAATTTACAAATCCCAAAAATTGAGTAATAAATGAGTAATGCACGAATGCAATAACTTTGTAATTTCGTACAAAACTAATTTGTTGTGTTCATTTTTATCTAAGGTGTACCATGCGTATTTTTCTTATCATCATACTTTCGTGTATTCTTGGGCTATCCTCATTACATGCCCAAATCCAAACTTTTGATATTAAACGTAATCCTTCTGGTGAAGAACCTGGAGGGTATGGGGATTTTCAACAAATATCACCAACTCGTATTCTTGCATCAGCAGGTAACTACAATGAACAGCCGTACCTCCTCGCACTTAATAGAGATGGAACGATAGCGCATCAATGGAGAACACCTTTCTTAGTGAATCCTTCATCTACATTTTATCGCTTCGATCAGCAAAGCAACACAGTTGTATATCTGACAACTGAACTTATATCGGGTACACCTCCTCTAAACTTACGGCTACGGCTTGTTCTTTTAGATTCTAATCTTAGTATGAAAAGCAACGTTATTTTGGATTCAACTATGACGGGTATGCAAACAGTCTTCGGCGAGAATACCACATTTCGTGGTATTACCCTTCTTGATTCAAGTATTCTTTTAATGTCATACCGTTACACAAAAACTAAGATGAAGCAAGTAGCTATTCATCTCTCAAAAGATGGACATGTTATCAGTAATAATTCAATTCTTGATACAAATAACTATATTACACATTATCCTTTGTTTCAGTTATCTTCGGGTAAAATCCTTTATGAAAGTGCAACATTCCATCCTGAAACAAACAGATATATTATTTCATTCAGAACCTCCGATACTTCTTTTCATTTTACAACTAAACCAATATTAGACAGTTTATATAATGGTTCTGATAAAAAATATATATCCACACGTGATAGCGGCATTGCTTTGACATACTACGATGGAATTTTTGAAGCTTTAGTAGTTAAATACGATAAGAATTTCCAGAAACAATGGGCGGCAACTGTTCCTGGTAACGGTGGTCATAAAGCATTAACTCTTATTGAGAGCAGAAATGGCGGTTATTATATAGCCACTACAGCAGTTGACACGTTGCCCATCCATAACTATCCAAAATTTAAAGATACATTTCCTTGGTGTTTTGAGGATATTGTTCTTAGCAAAATAGACACATCAGGAAAAGTCCTGTTCAGCGCAAATTACGGAACGGAATTATGCAAAGAAAGATTTGATGATATGATGGAAGATTACATAGACGGTGGTATAATTATCGGTGGCGGTTATAATCTTTCTACCCCGCTTGGTGGATGCGATGAAACTAATGCAGCATGTGGCAGTAACCCATTTACTATATGGTTGTTTAAGGTTGATACGTTGGGTCAGCCAGCTAAACGAATAACGGGAGTAAATGAGTACCCAGCCAGCATAAGCGATATACTTCTTTTTCCAAATCCTGCTTCCGGTAAGTTAACCGTAGAATTTGGAAAAACAGATTATTTTACTACAGTCGAAATAACAGATAATTACGGAAATATTTTAAAACAACTACCTCTTGAATTTACTTTGCAGAGAATAAATATAGATATTTCTTCTCTTACTTCTGGTAATTATTATTGTAGGTTGCAATCACGGTCACATTCAATCACCAGACCGTTTATAATTCAGAGATAAATAATTCTTAGCCCTACAAGGTTTACCAAAACCTTGTAGGGTTTTTATTCTCTTTAATTTTTTATGGAGTTTTTTTATGAAGGCTTGCCACTATTTCGTAAGAATAGTTGTTTGTATGATTATTCTGCCACTGTCAACTACTGCGCTTTTCTCCCAATTGAACTTGGTTACAAACCCAAGTTTTTTGCTTAAAACCCTTGCACCTGTTCCAACGGATTCCAATCCTATAGGGATGCATTGGATTGTGCGGATAGACAGCACTCCCAGATTTCCTGTATCCGTTTTCAACGATCCTGATCATGTTACCAACTGGTATAGAGCAAACCAAGCCACCCCTGATTATTATAATTCGGCGGCACTCCCTGCGAAATCTCCTTTTACAGATACAACTGGAGTGAAAGTGCCTAAAATATGGGCGCAAGGCGGTGAATTGTGGGGAGCTGGGGGAACATCCGACTCTGCGTATGTAGGGATTCTTATTCAAAGAGGTCCAGATGGGTTCTCAGGAACTCCACCGGGGTCACGTGACTACCGTGAGTATATTACTACAAAACTAGGACAGCATCTCAAAAGCGGTAAAGAATATCTGGTTCAGTTCAAGTATGCAATTGCCAATATTATTGCCCCTGGAATAAAAGGTATAGACTATCCTGAAAAATTCCAATATTATCTAAAAAGACTGGGAGTAGCTTTTGCTCCTGATGCAAATTTTGTAGAATATGATTCCGTTACGGATTGGCAGGATGCCGATACCCATGATTTTCTCCTGTCGATGTATGTAGGATCTTGGAATTACGTTGATATTCGCGAATTACCGTATGTTGACTCGAACATGTGGGAGACATTTCAAACACGGTTTAGATGCAGTGACAGTACATTGCAATATATGATCATCGGAAACTTTGACCCGAGAATAGGATTGGATGATATAGGTAATGTACCTGGCAATACTAAAGATAAAAATGAAAAAATTTCTTACGAGTTCTACACCTTCATCGACTCTGTAGTAGTAAAGGAAATAGCAACTAACTCCTGCAACTGTACGAGTATAGGCATAAAAACCTCCAAACGGGATTCACTATTAGAACTATCGAATCCGGAGCATTGTTGCTTTGTTTCAACAATTACTCCTTCACGGTTAAGTTGTA
>CALMMI010000184.1 GCA_937868245.1 uncultured Ignavibacteria bacterium
GCCAGCCTTCACAAAATATGATTCGGTTCGCACAAATTATTTCATCTTCCTCTTGATATTCGATAGAATCCTGATTGACAGTTAGATTATTAAAATCAAATTTAGTTCTTCGGAGTAACCCCTTATTACTTAAAATTTCAGCAATGCTTTTCAAAATCAACTGCATATTCACCCTACCGCCACCTGTGATTTCAGCAGCACCCGCTGCATTATTAAACACTGATTTAAGAAGAGGCTTATCAAGTGTGTCACCGAAAAATTCACCCCAAAGTTTTGCTCGCGTCAACCATTCCTTTTCCTGTTCTTCACTGTGAAGGATACGGACATTGGAACGTGATTCCCAAATTTGAACGCCAAATTCTTTCTCCATTTCACCATACATGCTATTCACTTCAGGAAGTAATTCCTCAATTTTCCACGACTTCACAAAACGTTTGCCTGTAACCGGATTTACGTTACCTCCGGCAGCAATTGATGATGAATCTACATGATGATTGTCGATTACCAGTATTTGCCTGTTACATTTCAGAATCTCCCATGCGAGTGTACTCCCTGCTATTCCCTGCCCTACTATCAGATAATCAACGTTTGTTGTATTTTTCATTTTTATGTTACTGCAAAGTATTTCATTTCCTACATCAATTTACAAAGAAGTATTGATAATTTCTTAATATGATAAATTTAGGAATCAATTGATTCAGGGTGAAAAAGATTCCGGGTTTTAATGGTACATAGTGGCATTACACTAAAACTCTGTGTTTTGTGGTAGAGTTAACCGCAAAGAGCACAATGGCTGCTCATAAGTGGCAACAACCACAAAAAATGATTATCGTTAAAAATTTATTCAAAGATTTTTGAGACGTTTTCACGAGTCATGTTTCATTACACTTGAAAGCGAAATAGTAAATAAAGGCGCGCCAACAATATTCGCTTGATTATTAACAATTCAATACATACTCTTTGAAAGTGATTCAATGAAAACCCGTTCAATATTTCTCTTCGCAATAACTCTCTACATAATCTTAATCTCCCTTTCCGGTTGTAATAAGTGCAGCAACCCTATTGATCCGAACAACGAAGGTGGCAATCCTGCTGCAGGTGAGAGCGAACTGTTTTTTAACTATAGTTTGAATATCAATTCTGTTCAGATATTTACTTGCCTTTCCGATGGCTCGAATCAACGTCAGTGGACAACCACAAGCGGGTTTATTACCTCTAATATTTGGTCTGGAATTACTTCTGCACCTCGTGCCGGGAAAATTGCATTTACAGCAGGCGAATATAAAGAGAATGCTCAACTGGTAATTGCAAACACCGACGGTAGTAATGCAAAGGTATTAGTTCCCAGCACTGCTTCTCCTGACGGTCAAATTTTCTTTCCCGTACTAGCTCCTGATGCAAGCAAAGTTGCATTTATGCGTGCAGCTAACAAAAGTAACATTTATATGATTAACACAGATGGTACGGGGGAATCTATAATTGCAACAAAATCATTCGCAGAATCTTACCCAACGTTCTCGCCAGACGGAACAAGATTAGCGTATTATACAGCAAATAAAACGATAGCTATCGGGCAGATTCAATATCTAAATGGCAAGTATTCAGTTTTGTGGGATGAACCAATCGACAATGCAGCTGTTTTTTCGGATGGAGATTCGCGTCTTGATTGGTCGCCTGACGGAAAAGAAATCGTATATGTGCGTGGAAAAAAAGGTGTTTCTACTGAAATTTGGGTCTATAATACAGAATCACGAACACAAAGGAAAATTGCATCCGGCTTGTGTGCAATGCCTTCATGGTCTCCGGACGGTTCCCAAATTGCATACTCAAAGGTTATGACGGAATACTCACCTTCAACATCTGAAGTTGATGTAATGACTGTCCGTCCGGACGGTTCAGGCGAAAAAAATATAACGAATACTCCTGATGCAATTGAACAGTATCCACAGTGGTCTTCTGACAGCAAAAAAATTGTCATTAATTCCTTTACTCTTAATTATGGAAAAGCAAATAATTATACCGGGAATATTGTTGTAATCGACATGGCTGCACAAACTCCAAAACTTATTGCAACAAATGCTATTTTAGGCTTCTTTTCCCGATAATATTTTGCAACAAAAGTAAAGTCCATTGCAATGAAACATATTCAATTTTTAGCTATACTGACAGCCATAATTACTTGTTATAGCAACACAGTATTTGCACAGCCCGATTCATTGTTCGAACCTCCGAAACAATCACTTACAAGCGTAACTTTAAAAGCAGGCCCTATTCGATCGGATATCTATAGCTTTGAAAAAGACGAGCTTAATGATGTTTTTATCGAGTCGAGAACAGGTTTTTCTGCCGGAATGTCGCTTTGCTTGGGTATATCTCAAGTATTCGCAATTCAGCCTGAAATTATGTACTCAATCAAAGGTGCTAAAGCACTCAAATTAGACGGTGGAGCAACACGGGAACAATATGATTTGGAACTTCATTATGTAGAGATTCCTATTCTTTTTAAGTTTGTAGCTCCAATCGGAGGGGCAGTGCGGGGAAATATTTATTTAGGACCTTTTGGTGCTGTAAATGTAGAAAACAAATCTCGTTTGCACAAGGTAATAGCCGGAACAAATACAGTTGTTTCAGACGAAGTCCCCAGAGAATTTAACGATAATTTCATTCCCTTTGATGCCGGAGGGATTATTGGCGGAGGAATGAGTTTCCGCCTACTCGGTACAGAACTGATGATTGATGCCCGGTGTAGTTTGAGCGCAGTACCGCTTACGGAAGACGGTGAAGTACATAACAGGACATTTTCGTTGATGCTTGGAATAACATTTTAGATTTTTTTTGCAAAAAACCGTGAAGCAGAAATTTACCTCATACTCCGATTCTGTACTGTTTGACGCACTTAAGCGCGCCAAGCCGGAATCGGAGTATGCTTTTGCAGAACTTTACAATCGGCACAACCAACGTATTTACTCTTATTGCCTAAAGGTAACAGGTAATTCCGATGAAGCACGGGATATTTTCCAAGAAACTTTTATACGGTTTTACAAAAGTGCTGCTCAAGAAGACGGCGTTGAAAATGTGGGTGGGTATGTAATGAGAATTGCCCGTAACCTGTGCTTGAACTTCAATCGTAACAAGAAAAATACTGTTGCAATCGAAGACTTTCACCTTACCGGTCAATCTCATAACTACGAACAGGAAGAGTTGCTCGGCTTAGTTCAAACCGCTCTTGAATACTTGGATTATGAATACCGTGAAGTATTTGTAATGCGACAATACCACGACCTCTCGTACGAGGAAATAGCAGAAATTACAGGGGATACCATCCCGGCACTTAAAAATCGCGTTTGGCGGGCAAAAGAAAAAATCAAGCATATACTCTCACCTTATATTGCTGATATATCAAAACTATAACACTTAACTTATTACAGCTATGCTCTACGGAAAGTTAATACACGACTATCTAGACGGAACACTCGAAAGCACCGAGGAAGATATGCTGTTTGCAGAAATGTCTGCAAATCAGGAAGTACGGCGCGAGTTTCATTTACAGACAAAACTTAATTCAGCAATTAAAAAAGATATGTCGCTTGCTACTACTCCTGTGGATGCAACTCAAGCTGTTTTTACTTCGTTAGGGTTCGCTCTGCCAACGAACTCGCAAAGCAGTACACCTTTGCCACCAGCCCACACACAAGTAGGATTTTGGAGTAAGTTCTACCCACACATACTTACTGCACTTTTATCCGGCTTGGTTACTGCTATTATGTTTCTGTGGTTCTCACCAAATGAATTGAATACAAAGATTATTATGGAAAACATGGCACGGTTTAACACATCCCCTATTCAGCCACTTACATCTGAAATTACTGATAGGAATGCAGTTAAAATTGTTGAAATCCCCGGTAAGACAGTATCAATACCTGTTATCCGCTCTTTTGAAATAACTGACAGTCAAACTAAAAGCAAGACTGATAATTCAGACATGTCTTCTGCTGTTTCCAACAAAGAAAATACTTTTGATGAAACCCAGGGTAGCTCTCAAGTTATTTCAAGAAGTACTGCAATTCCAAAATCTCCAGTAGAAATAACTACCTCAACACCCAATACAATACCTTTGTTCAAAATCATGGATAATGTTAATCCAACAGTTACGCTGCCTGATGAATTATTAGGAATTATTGTGGAAGGTCATGGTATTACCAAAGTAAGCTCATTCCCGAATTTATCCGACGCCCCGGCATCTCTTCCATTTTTAAGTAATATGTCAACATCAATTTTATATGAAATTTCGGAACATCACGCAGTTGGATTAGCAGGAGGAAGAGAGGTTTTTCATGAGGATTTTACACGGGATTCTTATGGGCAGTCATTTTCCTATCGCCAAAGTCCTTCGTTGTGGTGGTATGGGGTAGCATACAGATATTCATTTGGAGATATTGGAATCAAAGGTTTGCATCCTTTTGTACAAGGATTTACAGGTTGGGCACAGAACGGACCTATTGGCAAAGCAACCGTTGGGGTACGATATACACCTGAGCAGCGTATTTCATTTATTCTTGGGGCAGAGGGTTCTTATTTAGCATATCCTGTGGGAGTTAATTATTTTACAACACAAAAAATCGGATTAACGTATGGAATGAGTGTTAATCTTTAGTTACCACCGTGCATTGAACTGTTATAAATATAGAAACAACTAAGTCAAGTCATTTGTAACAAATGACTTCCTTTATAGACGCTTAGAAGGAAGGTCGGTTGTAACAACCGACCTGACCTATAATTGATATTACAACTAATCATTATATGGGTATAAATAAAGGTGCAATACTCAATTGCATTGCTGTAGTGTGTATCACAATAGTTGAACAATGAAACCAATCCCATCTCGAAAAAGAATTCCGTTTGTAACCGATTTGCTTGAGTTCAGACAAATGATTACCGACCCGATCGGCTATTGTGCTGAAAAGGTAGAAAAGTATGGTGATGTCTGCCATGTACCGATTCCCGGTGTCGAGAACTATCTTATTCATGACCCTGAGGTGATAAAAGAAGTACTGGTAACCCAAGCAGGTAAATTCTGTAAAAGTCGTTTGTATCGGGCTATGAAACGGTTTGTAGGCGAGGGGTTACTAACAAGTGAAGGGAGTCTCCATTTTCAGCAGAGACGTCTTGTTGCTCCTGCGTTTCACAGGCAGAGAGTTCAGGAATATGCGCAAACAATGGTGAATTGCACAGTAGAAGAGACTAAAAACTGGAAACCCGGGGAGATTGTGAATATCAGTCAGGCAATGACAAATATTACAATGCAAATCATTACACAAACCATATTTGGTTCTCAAATCGAACCGGGTATAGTAGTAAAAGTCAGTAAGGATATAGGCGAATTGATTGAATATTCCGGTAAGATATTATCCAACCCTGTATATTTGATTTGCCTTGAAAAAGATATAAGGCTTCCGATTATCAGTACGTTTTACAGGTTAAAGAAAGAGATTGACTCTGTAATCAATGGACTTATTACAGACTACCGAAAAGCTCAGATTCCCGAAAGTACTGATTTGCTCTCTATGCTTTTGCAATCGAAAGACGAGGATACCGGAGAACTGATGAGCGATATACAAGTAAAAGATGAAGTAATGACAATGTTCCTTGCCGGACATGAAACAACTGCCACATCACTTACATGGGTATGGTATTTAATTGGTAAAAATCCCGAAGCAGAAGAGCAGTTTTACCAGGAAATTATAGAAAAAATCGGGAATCGATTACCTGATGCCGACGATTATCAAACTTTGAATTTCACCAAAAATGTTTTTAAAGAAGCATTACGGCTATATCCTCCGGCATGGACATTTGCTCGTGAAGCTACAGAAGATGTTGAAATACAAGGATATGTTTTTCCGAAAGGCGCAGTACTTTGCTGGCTTCAATATATAGTACAACGGAACGAAAAGTACTTTGCAAACCCGAATGATTTTATTCCAGAACGTTGGGATGATGAAAGGATAAAGGACTTACCAAAATATGCATATTTCCCATTTGGAGGCGGTCATAGAATGTGCATCGGAGAGGGGTTTGCCTATATGGAAGCTGTAATGATACTTGCAACAATAGCATCTAAATACAGGTTGGAATTGCCTGCAAATTTCAATACAACTATAAATCCTGTGGTAACACTCAGGACAAAAGATAATATCATAATGAATGTAGTTTCAATTATTAACTAATAAATCTTATGAATATATCACAACAAATTGAAAAAGAACTTAGAAGATACTACGACTATTTTCAACATAAAAATTGGGTTGAATTTGCAGATTTTCTTGCTGACGATTTTACTTATTATACCGACAAATGTTCGATTCAGAACAAGCAGGAATTTGTACAGTTCTTAATACATGACGACTGGCAAGTGTTGGAACATACGATTTCCGATATTCATACTATTGTTTCGAGTGAGAATGATATGACTGTAGTATATTACTCAATCGTATTTAAGGGAATTACAGCAAGCCAAAATGCTACTGTAAAAGCAATAGAAACAACTGTTTTTTCACTACGGAACAACTCATGGAAAATAGTACATTGCCATACTTCAAATTTATGATTACAACTATTATTTTACAATTGTTACATCCCGCTATGCGTAATAAATATTTAATATTTGCCTCTGCTCTTTTAATCGGCTCATGCACTTGTGCAGTAGATAATAATACAACCAAAGAAATAGAACCGACTGTAAAATCACGAGTAAGAATTATCAATGCTTGTGCGGGTGCACCTGCTCTTGATTGTTTGGATAATGATAAAATACAAAAACAATCAATTTCTTTTGCGGATACTTCGTCGGGGTATTTTGAGATAGGAAGCGGGGTAAGAAATATACGTCTGAATTCATCAGGCACAAATACTGCATTGCTAAGTATTCTCTCAAGTTTCACGGCTCAAAAACCGCATACAATTGTTGCAATGGGCATACCGGAAGCAATGCTTGGTTTTGTTTTGCATGATGAGCCGCCTAAGTCTATTCCGGGCAAAGCATTTGTTCGATTTATACATGCCGCTAAAGCTGTGGATGGTGTGGATATTTCTGCAGGTTCATTAAAACTCTTCCAAAGCCAAATATTCCCATCCTTTACAGATTTTGTTGCAATTGACACAGGAAATATTGCGATTAATATCTGGGAGAACACAACAAGTTCGGGGTATGGACAAACTGTACATATACAGGAGGAAAAAAGTTATACTATTGTAGTGAAAAGCTATACTACCGCTGTTGGTAATGAGCGGTTGCGCCCGTGGATAATTGAAGACAAGTAATACTATTTAATCTAAACATGTAAGCAATTGTTTGATAACTTTATAAAATTTAATTGTCGTTAGTCAACTAAATTTCAATAGGAGTCAATATGAGATTCTATTTATTATGTCTTACGGGCTTCTTATTTGCTGCTACTCTTCTTTTTTCACAATCACCTATTAAAACAGAAGATTCACAACCTAAGTTTTGTGACAGCATTTACATTGATTCGGTAATTGTTCTCGAATCCGAACAATTGCTCACTTACCTATCTTTTAATTTTCGCAATGAAGGTATAGTTTTATCCGCTTATCCTATTCTTAGCTGTACTTTAGAATCAAATCCGTATTATGGAACAAATGAAAATGACCTTTCCATAATTTCTTTGTTTGACAGGAAGGGAGGCTTTTCTAATGGAAGAACAACATTTCATTTTCAGTTAGCAAAATCATCTCCTTCGAACACAGTTCCTATAGATTTTGTTTTGAAGGGTATTGCAAGCTTGCGTATTATGAACGATCAAACACAAATTTATGATACATGTACCTATTCCTTCAATTTGATGCCGGGTACAATGAGTATAACTTCAGTAGAAGCAGGAAAACATCAATCTCCGTCTATAGTTATTTCACCCAACCCTGCAGTAAATACTATTACAGTTCAGTACAACGATATATTACATCGTGATGACAATATTGATATTATCAATTCTTATGGTAGTACTGCCAAGAGCATTACATCTCACGGCAGCAACACTTCAATTGATGTAAGCGATCTTCCAACAGGTTGCTATGTGGTTCGGATTGGAGAATTTAGAACTCCAATGGTTATTATACGATAAATTGATTTAACGATTTATTATTAATTGTTTCACAATTTCACCTATCCGTACCATATAATATCCGTTTGGAAGTTCGTTAATATCAAATACACACTCTTTTGTTTGCGACTTGATTCTTTTGACTACAATACCTAACAGATTAGTAATTTCTATAATATTATCACCATTTGCAGAACCAAATAATTGAAGGGAAAGAAAACCTGAAGTTGGATTTGGAGAGATTGTAAAAGGTTTTGTAGGATTATAATCCTCTTGTATTTGAGAAGGATTCTCTGCTTCTACCGCTCCTATCGCCCTATTGGAAGAGAAGGGCTTTCCAAAAAAATCATTCTCAGGAAAAGTTGTTGTATATCCCTTACCAATAGCCGGAGACGATACCTTCAACCGATATAGAGTATCCGAAAATTGCGGGTCGGTATTCAGCAGACGGTTCGGTTCTGTAGAAGGTGTGTTAGGTCCGCTCCACTGCAAGTTATCGGGATTAAACCAAAGATTGTTTGAAAAGGTAAATGTTTCCGGAGCTGTATTCCCTCCTATGTTTATTGCCGGTTGTGCTGTGTTAAACACTACGATATTGTTACGAAAAACATTGTTACCGCATTGAAGAAAACCGGAGGAGGTATTCTCTAGCAAGATGCGGATAGCCCAACGCTCAGGACGGATAATTGTATTATTTACCACCTCACAATTTATTGCACCCACATACGCTATCGGAGCAGTAGATCCGAAAAAGATATTGGAATAAACGTATATATTGGATGCTTCATAATTTACCCCTAAGGGTCTGAAAAATTCCAGTCCTGTAGAACCTCCTATGTTTATTGCACGTTCCCCGCCTCTTATAAAACGGTTTCGTTCTATACGGATATCTTTGGTTGCGCCTTTTGCTTGAATGCAATTTGACCCGCCATTTTCAAAAAGATTCTGCTCAAAACTACCATTATGGCAGCCAACCATATCAACCAAAGACCCACCGGCTGAACCATTAAGAAACCGGCAGTGCCGAACAGTGAAATCATCCACACCCGACATTTTAAGTTCGTCGTTGTTTCCGGTGGCACTCATGCTTCGCCACTCACAATTTTGAATAATAATATGATGAGCAGGTGTTTCCATTGTTGCTGCGTCATCAATATTAACTCCATTCCCAGTCTGTTGTTCAAAAACAAGACCTTCTATCAGCAAGTATGAAGGATCACTCAAATGAAACGCCTGAGAACCACCTCGGAAAATAACGCTCTCGTTTTCCATTGCGCGAATTGTTATCCAAGCTGTAGCATTTCCTTGTAAATTCGCAATATAATCCCCACCACCGTATATTCCTTCATGAACAAGGATTGTATCACCTGCCTGAGCTTGCACAGCAGCTGCTTGAAGCCTTGCAAACTGTCTGCCTATGCCAACTTCCAGGGTTCGTGCCTGAGAAGTAAATACAAAACATATCAATAGAAAAACATAGTAGATTATTTTCATAACTGCAGTACCCCTATTACATCATAGAAAATGTTGTTTGAATTTAATTTAATTTATCTTACAATAACGAACCTTTGAGCTACAGTTCCGATTCGTGTAATATAATTCCCAATTGGAAGATCACTGATATTGAATACTGTTTTATTCTGGGTATGTTCAGCACTTTTTACCGTTGTACCATACATATTGATAATCTCTACATTTGCAGTTCCAAGTTGTGGACAGGGATATTCAATAGAGATAGAATTTACAGCAGGAATAGGCGATACTACTAAGCCGTGTAAGGTATCGTGCAGGTTCTCATCTATTAACGTTGCATTACTTGTGTTGGGTTTGAAACTAATAGCGAATACACAGGTATCACGGGAGAAGAGTTGCTCATCCTGTAAACAGAGGGTGGCAGTACCTTTCAAAATAAAATCTTTAGGAACCGAAAGTGGAGGTGTAGTTTTTGTAAGATTCACATTAAATGGTGTTCTCCCGTTAGAAAACCCACCTTTTTTATCAAAAACAGAACCTACATTACTCGCAGGGTTTGCAGCATAATATGGATTATCTTCAAGTTTGCAATATAGAATAGGGTAGGAAGACCATATAGAACTCTCATTCCTAAAATAAATCATGAGGTCGCCAATAAATGGCTGTTCCGTCAGAATTTTCATTGAATCAATATAAATACTGTCGCAAATAGCCGGTATTTGGGTTGTTGCTTTTTGTAATGAATCGAAAAAATTAAGCGTTGTGTTTGTGAAATCAGAATGGAATTCGTGGTCGGCATAGGCAACGCGATACTGATAAAGAGCTTCTTTCCATAATTCCTCATTCAATGCCGAAAATTCAGGAAAGAGTGATGTATATCGAATCCCTTTTTCTAATGAGTCCGGTAGAAGTAATGGATGGTTCAGAGAATCAAGCCATCCACCGTTTTTCAGTTCATTGAAAAGTGCAATGGATTTTGCTTTCCCGATTCCGTTTACTCTTGCAAAACGTTCCGGATAGAGAGGATGGAGAGTGTTAAGGAGATAACCGCTTTTTATTCCCCGTTGTTGTAATTTTAGGTAATTCTGATATGCCTTTATGGTGTTACCGCCAATGTCATCTTCCCTGTTAGCATCATTTTCAGCAGGACAAAATAAACCGGGGATATGCGTTGAGTCTGCAATAGCAGGGTTTCCACCCGAACAGTAATTCGCCCAACCTTTAAATCCAAGTGACATAGACACCCCCATTGTATAGCCACCGCCTACCGACATTCCCACAGCGAAAAGTGGAGTATTTTTGGTAATGACGCCGCGAGCTATCAGCGAATCTAGCATAATCCGAGTAACTTTATGGTCAATATTTTTATCTATATCAATAGGTGTTGCAAGCCATTGCTTGAGTCCGTTGCCGGTTTGGTCGCCTCGTTCAACTTCATCGGCATTGTATGCAAGCAGAGCATACCCCCTATCGTATGCAGCATGACAAAACTGACGGTATTCAGTACGGGAAGTCCAAAGATTTCCCGTTCCGTTTGTAAAGTGATGGAGAGTGATGAGACCTCGAGGGTTTGGGGGGAAAGCATACCACACATTGCGATCTGCTCCAATAATACGAAAAGTAGTTTGAGTAAATTGAAGTGGTTTTGAATAGCGAAATCTTGCATTGATTACTCCGGATGAACCACGCAGAATTATTGTAGTGTGCCATTCGTTCCACCGTGCAACTTCTGCCGAACTCAGCGAGGTTTCCCATCCGGCAAACACACTGTCTCCTGCAAATTCTTTTGCCCAAATATGGATGGTATCGCCTTGTTTGTACTCACCGGAGCCATAGCCGTTCAGTACGGTAAGTGTAGTTGCCGGTTGCGAATAAACCACACTTAGGAAACTGAGGATAATCACATAGAACAGGATACAAAAACGCATACTTACACCCAAAGGAAATAGAATAGTTGCATTGTTTGCAAGATACGATAAATTTATAAAATAGTTGGGATGAAAAATTAACTGGAAATCGGTGCGGTTATATCATGGCATTAAAGAAAAAAGGATTTGCTGTAAATGGTTATATTTGTAAACATTGGCTGATATGAAAATGCACTTGAAAGTAACAAATGAAAACAAGAACAATTTCGACTATATTGATTGGATTAATTTTACAGACAACATATTCGTATGCTCAATTATTTTGTGGACAGCCCCCTGAATACAACACCGAGAAGGCTAAAGGAGGTTATAAAAAATGTAAAATATTCTCGTATACCTATCTCCCAAATGGAACATTGGATGATGCATCAGAAAAATTGGAGGGCGTCTATACCTTTGACAAATCTGGGAACAGAATTAAAGATATTAGGTATAGTTCTGATGGCTCTATAATAGTGACTTGTTCTTATAAATACGATTGTCGGAACAACAAAACAGAATGGAAAATGTTTAACAAACATCGAATGTGGAGAAAAAATTATAAATACAAGCGAAATTCTAATAAAATAATAAAGATTAACTTTACTTCTGATGACTTAACGGAAAACAGTGAAGAAATATTTACATACGACAACAAAGGAAATTTGATTCAAAAGGACTTAATAAAAGCAGATGAAAGTTATTTCTATATCAATAAAATAAAATTTCAAAATGATAGTTTAGGAAGAATGATTGAATTGATTTCGATTGGATCAGATGGAGTAGTACAAGTTAAACATTTATATAGATATGATGAGAAGGGTAATGTCGTAGAAAAGGTTGAGTATGAACCTGTGATAGACACTTCTTTTGAACTTAAGAAACAACCGAATATTTACATAGGCGAGGTAAATAATACTATAGATGCTGGTATCTTGACAAGATATCGAAAAGTTGCAACAAATTTTTACTTGATTGATGAAAAGGGGATTAAAATAGAAGATATTCACAACCACTTCCCAGATTCGACAAGTATGCGTGAGTTGTATAAAACTAACAACAAAGGACAAATAGCAGAAATAAATAATTTTATTAATGGCAACATCTATTCCAAAAAATTTTATCTATATGATGATTATGGAAACAAAATTGAGGATGTATTTTACGATACTTCAAATATTCCCATGAATAAGACTATTTATATGTATTCAAAATAAAACAAATTATGTCCATTCTTCAGCTAATCTGAAAAATCAGTGTGTAATATGTATCTTCTTCATATATACACCCAACGGAGTTTGAAACTTAAGTATATATACTCCTCTTGGTATCACCTTAATAGAGATTATAAATCCATTCTTTTGAATACTGACCAATGTCTTTGCCACCTCATTACCCAGAATATCTATAAAAAAAACATCACCAATAACTTCAGTACCCCCCAACTCAACCGTCAAAAACTCATCAACAGGATTAGGATAGATATTGATGTGCCCCAACACAGTTTCCTCCACCCCGCTCGGAGTAGGTCTGGAATCCCCAACCATTAAATCATCCACCCACATCGTTTGATCAACCGGTGAGCCATCACCAATGTATGGAAGCATCAAAAACTGATTAAACATCATCGTAGGGTTTGCTGCCGTCCTGAACATTACATTTTGAGCATCAATTAACAATTCTCCATCAAACCAATATTGGGCAGTCCCGTCAGCTATTCCCTTGCCGTTTGAAATACTATTTAATTTAAAATATGCCTCTACATGATGCCATTCGTTTTTATTATACATGCCTGTATCAGCAAAAGCTTTTATAGTTGCTTTCCATGTTTTGCCGTTAAACCAATTTGCTCCCGACTTATAGCAATCCCCGGCTGGGAATGCATCGCTTGAGCCATTGCACCCACCGCAAGACCGAAATTCCGTACTTGAAGATATATCATTTTTAATATTCGATGTGTCTATGTTCTGACTATCCTGAAAACTAAGGATAGGATGACCGTCGTTTTGTTCTACATACAGTGTCATTTTTGTCCAGGACGGACCAACATACTTTTCGTTGAGATTAGTTGTAAAGTGAAATTCATGGGGATGATACGGCTTGCCCGACCCAACAAAATTTGCACTGTACTTAACCCAATAACTAAGATATACCGAATTGCTCTCTGCAAATTGTCTGCGAACTCCCCCCTTTGCTTTTGTCCCACCCTTTGGGTACATAAATTCAGCAGCCATACCACTCGCCCCATGATGTTCAGTCATAGTAGTGGGAATACCTGTTGCATTATCATACCACCCACGCTGCAAAAAATCAGGATCGTCGAACGATTCCTTAAAAAATATCGTTTGAGCAGAAAGTGACTCTGCAATCAGAAATACAATAAGGAGAACATACTTCATCGTAATATTTGGAAAGCCTTGGTTATAGTAGTTGCATTTGTTTGCAGCTTTATCAAATATACTCCTGATGGTAATTGTTGAGTTGGAACAGTAATTTGGCTCATTTGATCATTGAATGGTTGAGACAGAACCTGCTTACCCATCATAGTAGTAATTGAAAGAATTCCATTTCCTTTCAGTTGGTTACAATGTATGGTTATTTGGTCTGCTGCAGGATTTGGAGTAACAGTCATCCCTGGATTATCCATTTGCGTCTCTTGTTCAATTCCCGAAACTATTCTGTCGGTAGCAAATTCAAATACCGACGGCATCCCATAAGAAGAAGAAATTAAAGTTTGAGCAGTAAGTGAATCTCCGGCTTCGTACATTTTCCCACCATTGTTGAGATTTACATCGAACATAGGGTAATTGCTACCGCTGAGTATCAAACCTACTTTATGTCCTTGCAGGAATGTTATTCCAAGGTCGTTTAGTTCAATCGTTGCAGAATCAGAAACATTTTGGTTTACTAACAGTTCGGATGTAAACGACCGTCTAAATCGTAGTCTTTGTATCCCTTGTGTAAGAATTATCCATCTACCGTCAGGATACACATCGCATAAACGTACACTAATATCTGCGTCTTTTTGATTGCAAACGAATCTTACTTTTACACGGGAGCTACCTGTTATTGAAATTTCATTTACAAGCGGATCTGTAGAATACGCAAGTACGTCTTTCCGAGCAAGTAACGACTGCACTTCTTGAGGACCTGACGCAATAGTCTTATCGAGCACATTAAACCGTGAACCTCCGATAGTTGGGACAGGAGTTTTGGAATCGGCAATAAGAGTATCCGGCGGGACTTCCTTAATGTTTATCGGTGGTTCTTCAAGGCTCAGTTTATTCCCTTCTCGGAAATAAAGCACCCCTGTATGTGTACCAACACTTTTCCAGTCATTTGTAGTTTTCCATTTGTTTTCACCCATCTGGTAATATTGAACAGCCGGCATACCTTCCCAATTGATTTTCTCTCCGCGCAAATAAAATCCAAAGAATTTCATTCCCATATCCGTAGGTAAATCTTCAGCATCTGGAAAATCCAACACTCCCTGTTTCGATACACCTATTGCACTATGCTGCCAAGGTCCGTATAACAATTTGTGTTTGTCACGCACATTCGGATCACTTTTTTTTGTTACATCATCAAATGCACGCAATACATCACTTGGGAAATGGTCGAACCACCCGCTACACATTAAAAGTGGTACTGCGATTTGGTCTGCATTATCTGTTTGATTTTCAGCCACAGTCCAAACCTTATCATTTGTGGGATGGGCAAGAACAGTTTGTTCGGTGATAAATCCGAGTTTCACCAAACTCTGTACATGTTCCTTTCGATAATCACCACCATAATAGTAATCCTCGTATTTGGTCTTGAAATCCTTTATAAACGGTGCGGCACAAACCAAATGAGGGGGTTTTTGTGCTGCTGTTTGAAATTGAATCTGCCCCAAAGCCGAGCCGCCCCATGTTCCTACTTTACCATTACACCAAGGTTGGGTTGCAATCCATTCTACAATATCATAGCCGTCCAAGCCGCGGTTGTAGGGGGTAATGTCTGCATCTTTGTTTGCATAGAATCCGCGCCAATCTACCATTACATAATTGAATTTAGTTGTGTCGTATGGTATTCCAGCTCCGCTTTGCCCGCCGAGTGTACCGAGAGCTAACCGGTACAGACCTTTATTATACGGTGTTTGGATTAGGATAACCGGTTTTGGCGTAGTGCTGTCGCTTCCATAAACATCAGCCAACAAATTCTTTTTAGCTGCATCGGTAACTCGTGTTGGAATCGAAATATCCTTAAAAATCTGCGCTTGAGCTAACGTACATGTAAACATGAAGAGAAGGAGTAGAATTTTCATACTGTTCATCAAAATATGGTTCGCAAAAAAAGTAAACAAATTTACAAACAACAGAGTAGATTTACTATAATTTGGTTTAATTCTCTAAAATTGACTGACCTTTCTTATAGTAAGTTTGTTTTCAAATTATTAAGCAGTATATGCTTAAAACAAGCAAACACTTTACTCATACCCGTATGTATAATTTGCATTGTATTATATTTCGTTATTGTAATTACAAAGGCATCATATACACAATATCCTGTTTGCACCATTCGTCGTTCGCGCTCATCATATTATCAATTACATATTTTCTCGTCGAAAAAAAAACCATACGTAATAAGGAGTTAAGCACTAAATCCTTAACAACTACGATACGATTCTCCTTATAGCTGCTTAAGTAAAATACAGATGAAGCTTCATCACGGATAAACCTATCCTAAGTGCTTTCTACATGAGTTTAACAAATAAGTAAAATTTTTTTAAAAATAGAGGGAACAAAATCCACTATGACGAAGTATAAGGGAAAATTTCTCGGTTTTTTTTAATTAGATTCAATTCAATCTTAGTTTTTCAATAGTTTTTTTAACTTTTTTCCGGAGGTTTCATGAGAAGGTTTCTCCGATTGCAGAGTGCTTTTATGGCAATAACTGCTTTCATGCTTTTCTTTTCTTTGGGCAGTAGTACACATGCTCAAACTACCGACCCTGCGCCGTATTGCGCTTCGGTAAATAACTGGAATGGCCAGACATGTACTACATATTTCATGGGTATTGGTGAAGTTATCATTGAAAATGCCGGTGGTACTGTTCTTATGGACAGGGTCAGCGATTGTAATGGTACACAATTCTATACCAATTACACTGATGTAACCCCGCCGCTTCTAACACCCGGTCAAACTTATACATACCGTGTAAAGTCCTACCCAGGTATGACAGTAAATTATACCAACAATCTTAATATTTGGATTGATTGGGATGGTAACGGTGTATTTAGTGATGCCGGTATCGAGCGTATTCCTGAGGGACGTCACCTTGGTGTTGGAGTAACTCTTGTTGGAACATTCACAGTTCCATCTACAGGTTTCGCTCCTAACATGCGTATGCGTTTGAGTACATATAATAGCTACACAACACTTGCTGCTTGTGGTAACTATAATTATGGTGAAACGGAAGATTATACTCTACAAGTTGGTGGCGGTGGAATCAAAGGTTCGTATCCAACAGGTAATTCAGTTCTTTTGTCCGGTAACCTTTATAACGGTGCTCCGAACTTCCCAAAACCAAGTCTTTTGATTTCAAGAACATTTGCACCCCTTACCCAACGCATCAGCCGTTTCAGATTTGTAGCGGTAAATGCAGGTGCACTTACCCCTGGTACAGTTGTTTACGAAGTATTAGATCCAGTTACCTATTCAACAACGATCACAAACTTCAATAATGCAACCGATCCATTTACAATTACAGCAGCTAAAGCACAAGGTATGGCGACAAACGGCTTACCTCCTGCTAACGTCGGTAACGACGGCTCATTCGTGACATCAAACATCCCAGCCGGTACATACCGTCTGGAAGCAGTTCATGATCTGTTAAACGGTACAACCGTTATCTTCAGCAGTACATATACACAGGACTTCTTTATAGCACTCAGTCGAGATTTATCATGTTCAAGTATAGAGTCTCCATTGCCGTCTAACAGACAGCGTTACCTCCGTACCTACACACTTCCTGTACGTGCTATTTATAAGAATGTTGGTGTTGAGACAATTACCCGTTACCGTGCGATTGCAGAAATCCGCCGCGCAGCAGACAATTCAGTTATCCGTAAAGACACAGTTATCCGTAGCACCGATGTCGGTGGCGGTCTTCCAGCAGGTGGTCTTATCTCAACAGCAACAGACGAAGTTGTTCTTATCCCGAACTTTGTATCGAACCAAGCAGATTCATTTAATGTAATTTGCCGCTGTGAACTTTTGGAAACAGTGGGCAATCCGTTCGCACAGGATCAACAGGCATCAAACGACATGCAACCCCGTACCGGCAATTACATGTTTACTGTATGGTACTTGATTGACTTTGAAACACGCCAAATACTTTCCCCTGCAACAACAGGAACCTATGCTGGTCGTGCATTTACAGTATCTGCATTATTTGCCAACAACGGTTTGGGATCAGATCCTGTACCGGCATTGTTGAATATTACATATAACGGAACACCTGTTGTTACAAATCAACAAATCATGGTGGATGTAACCAACAGCAGTGGATTCAATACCCAAGTGTATTCATTCCCAAGCTTTACTCCTCTTAACGGCGGTCAATACAACATTTGTGTAAAAGTGTTAGCACCGGGTGATGAATACAATCCAAACGATGAAAAATGTTTGAGTATCACCGTAGGTGACCGTTTGATCGGTACCTATACAATCGGTACAACAACCAAACCCGGCATTCCAAGCTTCCCGACAATCGAAACTGCAGTAGATGCATTATACCGCCAAGGTGTACGCGGTTCAGTTGTATTCCAATTGACAGATCCGTTCTATTCAGTAGGTAATTCAGGTGGTCAATGTAACTCTGCATTAGATTTAACTTCTAGAATTATCGGTATGGACGCAAACAACACAGTAACCTGGATAGCTGACCCACAAGGAACAGGCTTATCCAAAGCAGGTGTTACCATCCAATTGAACAGTTGCAACGGTATCGGTATCAATCTTGGTCAACGCTATTTAGCTGCTAATCCGAACGCAATCCAAGCAGATTATCCAAGTGTAGAGAATGCAAATTCTCCGGGTTATATGACTTTTGACGGCGGTAAACAAAAATCGTTAAAATTCTTATTGAAAACCTACGCTAACCGTCGTGCAGTGTTCTATTTAGGTCAACGTTCGTACAACAATACAATCAAGAACTGCTTGATTGAAATGGACCCGAGCACACCTGAAT
>CALMMI010000185.1 GCA_937868245.1 uncultured Ignavibacteria bacterium
GAGCAATGTAAATATCTTTTAAATCATAAATAGATGCTTGAAAACTTTCTATAGCTTTATCATACTGTCCTTTTGAAGAATAGGCGTTGCCTAGGTTCGTAAGTGCATCCGTATAATGAGGACGCAGATCAAGTGCCTTTTGGTAGCAGGGGATTTCGTTGTCGAACTGTCCCAAACTTCCATAACTTATACCTAAATCACTATATGCTTCAGCAGTGGGTTTTGTTTCAATCGATTTATTATATAGTACGATTGCCTCAGAATGTTTTCCGCTTGCTGCGTAAGCATTTGCTTTACGATGAAGTTCTTCGGCGGTTTGTCCTTGCATCTGTGATGTAGTAGTAAGTACACAGAGAAGAACGAGGAGTGATAATATGTATCTCATTTGATTTCCTACTTTGAAGTATACAATTCCTGATAAAAATTCGGGTGAAAAACGGTTCGTTTTTCACCCGTTTGAATTTACACTAATAAACGAAAATTACCACGAAACATTGCTTTTCTTGAGAAGTTCTTGGGCAGGAACATAGTTCAATTTAGCTGCTGCCTTAAAGTTCTCGATAGCTTTGTCTTGATTACCCATTTTGTTATACACAACACCAAGGTTGTTGTATGCTACAGGATAATTTTTGTCAAGTTGGGTAGCTTTTGTAAAAGATTCAATAGCTTGATTATATTGGTTCGAGAAGAAATAGAACAATCCGAAATTATTCCATGCTTCCACTCCATTACCTTTTTTGTTAAAGCAAACACCCATTTCAAAGTATGCAGCTGCGTAATCGCCTTTGTTTTGAGTTGCAAGAGTATATGATTCAATAGCCTTGTCGAAGTTGTTCATTTTTGAATATGAGTTACCTGCATTATAATATGCTTCAACGAACTTAGGATTGAGTTTAATTGCCTGGTTGAATGATTCGATAGCTTTAGGATAATCGCCTTTAGCGTGCAAGGCAACACCAAGATTGTTGTGTCCTAAAGCTGAGTCCGGTTTGATTTCGATGGCTTTTTTATATGTTTCAATACCTTTATCATAATCTGCTTTAGCGCAATATGCCAAACCTAGATTGAAGTATGCATCTAAGTATTTTGGATTCAATTCAATAGCCTTTTTATATGACTCTACAAGTTTATCATAGTCACCTTTTCCGGCATAAGCATTTCCAAGATAATAGTACACTTCAGGATTGTCCGATTTGCTTTCAATTGCTTTTTTGTACGATGCAATTGCTTTGTCCCAATCTTGGAAACGTGCATACGTCTCACCTTTGAAAAACTCGAAAGAAGCGTCTCTTTCGGCATTTCCACATGAACTTAGTATCCCGGCAAGAGCCATAAAACCAAGAAGAAACAATGATAGATATGTTTTTTTCATTAAAAAACTCCGTAAATAATTTTGATAAATAAACTGTAAATTTTAAGAATCTTTGTTGTACGCTACTTAGAATTTGAATCCCGGTTTCGATTGATTGTTTTGTGCTTTGGCACTTGTTTTTACTGCCATCTTTGCAGCTTCTTCTGATTTTTCCTTATTACCGGTTTTTTGGTACAATGCCTGTAAATTTACGTACGCATCAGGAAAATTTGGTTGTAGTTCTGTTGCTTTTGTGAAATAATCAATTGCCTTTTGTGTATTTCCTGTAAGAGCATAGGTAAGAGCAGCATTGTAATATGGTTCTACCGATTTTGAGTTTTTAGCAATTGATTTCTCGAATAAAGTAATCGCTTCGTTGTACTGTCCTGATAAAGAGGCGGCAAGTCCCAAATAGTTACATCCGGCAGCAGAATCACCTTTTTGATTCAGTATCACGCCCAAGTCATGAAATGCTATTCTATAGTCAGGTTTCTGGGCAATAGCACTTTCAAAACAGGATTGAGCTTTCTCACGTTCATTGTTGTTGTAATAGGTAAGCCCCATGTAGTAAAATGCTTCCGGGTAAACGGGTCTTAAAGAGATTGCTGCATTATAGGTGTTGATAGCATTTTTATACTCTTTCTTTCGGGCAAGAGCGTTCGCAGTGTTGTAATATGCTTCGGGTAGGAGTTCGCGGGTATAATCGGGTGTAAAGTTTTTGAGCATTCCTATCACTTTTTGATAGGTTTTAATACCCATATCCAATTCACCTTTGGAAATATAAGCACCTGCCAAATTGTTGTAGTTCAAAATGGAATCCGGACGGAGTTTTATTGCAGCTTCGTAGTTTGTGATTGCTTTATCGAACTTTTCTTTTTTGTTGTAAGAATTTGCCAGTTTAGTGAGAGCATCAAAATTATCAGGAGCAATCTCAATTGATTTTTCAAGTAATTGAATGGCAGTATCCAAATTACTTTGCCGGTAATACAAATCTCCTAAAGCATAAAGACCTTCTGAAAAATCCGGGCTTTTCTCAACAGCTTTTTTGAGTAATTCTTTTGCTTTGCCGTATTCGCCGTTTTTGGATAAGTTATCTGCTTGTATATATAAGTCCTTAGCTTCCTGATCGTTTTTTGAACAGGAGATGAGTGTTGTCGATAGGCAAACAAGACAGATATAGAAAAATAAAGTATTTGCTTTTAAATACATGAAAAATTTACTCCAATTAATAAATCGTGTTTTATTTAAACACGGTTAAGCGGTAACAATCTAAGGAATTAATTTGAACAAACATAAAATAATTCCAATTAATTAACAACGTTTTGAATCCGGTAATATTGTCTCGACCGGTAAACATTCATAAGCTGCGTAAAGATTTTGATTCTTAAGCAAAAGTATAGTTTTTTGATTTGCATGTTTTTTGATTACAACTCATACTTCAATTTTCCACAAAACTGCTCAAGAAACTGCTCAAAAGTTTATACTAGAAAATTATTAACATCAAAGAGTTATCAATAATTTTTGAACTGCAAAAATAAGCTGAAAATTTCAATTTTTCTCATGAGATAAAGCTTATGGTAAAAAACAGGTATTTTTGTACTGATATTCATCAACATTTACGAAGCATTCTGATTGAAAACTATTTTTATTGTGGCAGGAGACCAGTCCGGTGATTCACATGCAGCTAAGCTCATGATTGAACTAACGCAAATAATCCCGGATGTAAAATTCATTGGAATCGGTGGGGAAGCTATGGAACGGGCAGGACTTCGCTCGCTTGTTCCCTTACGTGAGATAAGTGTTGTAGGGTTTTGGGAAGTTGCAAAACGGTATTCTTTTTTCAAACAGTTGCTTTCACAAT
>CALMMI010000186.1 GCA_937868245.1 uncultured Ignavibacteria bacterium
AAGCAAGTGGGACCGGGGGTGTTTTACTCTACTATTGTAGTAATCACCTCCTTCCCACTTGCTGAAAATTATCGAAGAGTCTTCTAAGCAAGTGGGACCGGGGGTGTTTTACTCTACTATTGTAGTAATCACCTCCTTCCTCCCAGTATTTATGCTTACCGGTATTGAAGGAAAACTTTTTCATCCGCTTGCATGGACGAAGACTTTTATCCTTATTATTGACGCTTTCCTTGCAATTACACTCACACCTATTCTGATTTCATTTTTCTTAAAAGGAAAACTGAAACCGGAAAATGCAAATCCCGTTACCCGCATCTTAGAGAAAATATACACCCCCATAATTACATGGTGTTTGCATTGGCGTAAAACTGTTCTTACTCTCAATATCATTGCGCTTATCATAGGCGGTGTGATGTTGGTACGTATGGGTTCAGAATTCATGCCGCCGTTAGATGAAGGTTCAATTCTTTTTATGCCTGTTACTCTTCCTGATGTTTCCAATTCCGAAGTAAAGCGTATTCTTCAAGTTCAGGATAAAATCATCAAGTCTATTCCTGAAGTAGAGAATGTATTGGGGAAAGCTGGAAGAGCAAATACTGCAACAGATAATTCTCCGATCAGTATGGTTGAAACAATCATCTTGTTGAAACCAAAATCAGAATGGAGAAACAGTATTACGAAAGAAGATATTATCAATGAACTTAATGCAAAACTGCAAATTCCCGGAGTTGTGAATGGTTTCACGCAGCCCATCATCAACCGTATCAATATGCTTTCAACAGGTATCAGAACAGATGTAGGATTGAAAATCTACGGGCAAAATCTTGATTCCATCTATTCGCTCGCACAAAAAATGAAGAACGAGCTCGAAGGAATAAACGGAATCAAAGATTTATATGTAGAGCCGATTACCGGAGGCAGATACATTGACATCAAAGTCAAGAAAGAGGAAATCGGTAAATACGGTTTAAGTGTTGATGATGTAAATATGTATGTTGAAACTGCTCTTGGAGGAATGAACCTTACCACAACCATCGAAGGCAGGGAACGCTTTACAGTAAATGCACGTTTTGCACAAGATTATAGGAATAGTGTAGATGCAATAAATCAAATTCCTATAAAAACAATGAATTACGGGTCTATCCCGCTTTCAGCCATAGCCGAAGTAATGATTTCGGAAGGTCCGCCAATGATAAATTCAGAAAACGCTATGCTGCGTGGGACAGTTCTATTCAATGTCCGTGACCGCGATTTGGGAAGCACAGTAAAAGAAGCACAAGATAAACTTGATAAATTGTTTTCAAAACTTCCCAAGGGTTACAATTTGGAATGGAGCGGGCAGTGGGAAAACCAGATTCGTGCTAACAAAACGTTGCTTATAATAATGCCAATTGTGCTTTTCATTATTTTCATGGTTTTGTATTTCACGTATAAATCATTGAAAGAAGCACTATTCACCATGATTACTGTTCCTTTTGCATTGATAGGTGGAGTCTATATGGTCTATTTCTATGGGGTGAACTTATCAGTTGCCGTTGCAGTCGGTTTTATTGCATTGTTTGGAGTAGCAATTGAAACATGTATGCTTATGATAATCTATCTGAATGAGTATATGGAAAAATTAGTGAAAGCAAAGGGCAATTCATCGGAAACAATTTCAAAAGATGATTTACGCAAGTACATTATAGACGGAGCAGTACAACGTTTGCGACCGAAACTGATGACTGTATCTGTTTCACTGTTCGGTTTGATTCCCATTCTTTGGTCAACAGGTGCAGGAAGTGATGTTATGTTGCCGATTACCATTCCATTAATAGGAGGAGTGGTTACTTCCACCATTTATGTGCTATTAGTTACGCCTGTTGTCTATGAAATCGTAAAAGAACGGGAATTGAAAAAACACGGTAAGATAATTATAGCAGGAAAACATGAACAACTGTAAAATCATATTTTTTTTACTGTTTATTGTTTGCTCTCAGCAATCTTTTGCGCAAGTGCTTACCCTGGATTCGGTACTAAGCAGGATTGAGAAGAATAATCCCATGCTTAAAATGTATGATGAGCAAATAAAGGGAGTCAGCAATTATTCCCAAATGACAAAAAGCTGGATGCCACCAAAAATTTCTACAGGTCTGTGGCAAACACCTTATAATAGCATTGGTGATGGGATGTGGATGATAACAGCCGAGCAAATGATTCCCAATTCCGGAAAGCAAAAAGCAAATTATGATTATATGCAAGGTATGATTCCTGTAGAGCAGCAAATAAAATCAGCAAAGAAAAATGAAATGTTTGCGATGGCTAAACAAAACTATTATAGTTGGATTATACTTAAAAAGAAATATGATCTACTCGTGCAGACTGATTCATTATTGAATTATATTATTCACGTGGCACACATTCGTTACACCTATAACAAAGAAAAGCTCGGTACTGTTTATAAAGCTCAAGCAGATTTATATGGAGTGCGTACGATGGAAATAATGGTGCTGGGTGATATAAAGATGAAAAATGTGGAAATCAACACCCTTATGAATGCTAATAAGTCGTATGTATTTGATATTGACACCTCACTGCAAACACGTAATTATGAATTACAGCTTACGGATACATCGGTGATTGCTTCATCCCGCAGTGATATTAAACGCTTTGATGCAAGTATCGGTTTGACCAA
>CALMMI010000187.1 GCA_937868245.1 uncultured Ignavibacteria bacterium
CTCTTACAATACTAGTAACTGTATCTGTTACTATCTTAGTAACCGGATCAGAAGAGCACCCGTTATCAAGAATGAGAAGAAAACTGAATGCAATAATAAAGAGTCCAAAAATCAAATTATTAAAATTAAAGATTTTTAGAGCAGAAATTTTTAGCAGCATAAACACTAATTGAAAACTTTACTATCAGAACTTGATTGATTTGGTTTTACAGATTGTAGTTACAATTTAACCCAGGAAGAACCATAAACTAAATAAGCATGATTATGGTATTTACTTCTATCGATTGATAAAGAGCCAATTCCTTCTTCAAAGGGCCAATATCCTATCAAACCTTCATCATCACAATTTAACTTTCTTTGCATAACATCAAGAATTTCTGCTTGTGTTAAAGATCTTTCCCACATACTAAGTTCATCAAGTTGCCCAACAAAACGTTGAGGACTGGTAAAATTACATTCCGGTCCTTTATATCCTGTATGAACACCACCAATAAAGCCGTCACAACCGGGGTTACCATTTACAGCATAAGGAAATGTCTGTTCATTAACCAAATTTCCGTTCCGATATAATTTCATTGTGGTGTTAACACCATCAGTTTCAAGTACTCCCGCGTAATGAACCCAAGTGTTTAGAGCAATTTGCTCTGTATCAGCAACAGAGCACCAATATCCTGGGTCAAGATTGCTATTTGCCCGACCTTTTGCAAGATAATTTGTTAGTGCAACACGTCCATCTGATTGAACAACCATACTTTGCCGAGCACCCATTCCAACAATCCATTGTTGATATGTTGCTTCTTCAGTTTTATAAACCCAAGCGGTAGTTGTGCTATTAACTCCTATTGATTTAGGAATATTCTCGATAACAATATGGTCTGTTGTACCATTAAATTGAAGGGCGAAGTGAGTGTCATTATCAACAGGGTTATCTTCTCCTTCGACTGGTGGTTTTAACTTGCAACTTGAAATAAGGACAAGTGCAGTTACGAGTGTAAGTGTACGGAAAAACATAATCGTACTCCAAAAAAGTATAAATGAAAAATATAGATGAAAAACAAAGAACTAAGTTATCAAAATATTATTTAGTATCCAAATTTTATTTTAGATTGGAACAAATGCTATAATGCTAGTAAATAGATTACTACAATTAATTTTAATCAAATTTGAATAATAAATGAGTGTATAATTCAGGGTAGGTATATTAGACCAGAGTACGGTGACAAGCCGATAGCACTATTGTAGTGTATAGCGCTATCGGTTACTTTCTAGTTTTATTCTTGTTAATGCTCAGTACTTGTGGTATGAGAAGGTGAGAGTATCTTATTAGAATAGTTGTTAGATGTCCCTTTTTTAGCAGAAGATTTACGAGTACTCGCTACTTGATTAGAATTTTCTGAAACAGAATTATTTTCAGGTGCAACCGTAATTGAATATACTTTAGGGAGCTCAATAGAAGTATGATTCTGTGTTACTGATTTTGGAGAAAAAACATCAAGGTTATTCGTTGCAAATACACCGATTCCAAAGGAAACAACAGCAGTGCTTGCAAAATAAACCCATTTAAGGGCAGCTTTGCTCCAAAAAGATGCC
Source organism: uncultured Ignavibacteria bacterium (assembly GCA_937868245.1). GTDB lineage: Bacteria > Bacteroidota > Ignavibacteria > Kapaibacteriales > UBA961 > JADJXV01. The sequence continues at coordinate 1,591 of CALMMI010000187.1, forward strand.
GAAGTACCGGTTGCTAGACCAATCCCGGCTCTTTGAAAAAGTGAATTTGTAAACTCAGCAGATGGTACGCTTGATTGCAATTCAACATTCATTGCACGGCGAATAGCCAAAGCTTGATGAAATTCACTCTGCAATTCACTGTCGGTTGCAAGAGTCGTAAACAAAGGAGCTGACTGACTGTGTTCTACCTCGCCATCTAATACAAGGTCAATCAATTCGGATGGGGAATACATGGGTTTATCCATAAATAACTATATGATAATGTTCAATATTCTATTTTTTGAGTGTGGAATCAAAGTGTGTTTACTTTGATTCATCCTGAAAAAATGGAAGTAATAATTCGCGTATTTTTTTTTTAGCTCGAAGAATATGATTACGTACTGTAGTAATTGGAACTCGTCTTACTGCTGCAATTTCTTCGTATGTCATGCCGCCATAAACTTGTAATGCTAATGTTTCCCGATAATCATCGGGCAATAATTCCATTGCTGAAGAAACCAATTGATTTGTTTCTCTTTCTTCAGGTGATAAGTTCGAAGCACTGAACAACTCTTCTTTAAATTCTTCCATTGTTCTTTCAACTTCATTGCTTCTTTGCCGTCTTGTTTTATTCTGTGCTATTCTAAAAAGATATGCGGCAACATTATTAATAGGCGTTTTCTTTTTGCCGTGATCAAGAAAAGAAAGAAAAATATCTTGACACACATCTTCGGCTGCACCATCACCTACCATTCGTCTGCAATAACCATAAATACGAACGGAATACCGCCGATATAACTCATGAAAACTTCCGTCTATTTCCAATTGAGTGCCACTCAACATAGTAAATAGTTCCGCATCAGAGTATATTTTCCATTTATCGTTCGTTTTCATAAAGTAATGTGGCAGAAACTACAAAAATAGTTTCAACAACCTTTAAAATATTTTGATTACAACTTAATCATCATTTCATTTAATTCAGATAATGTGAATATTAACAAGGAAAGAATGGAAGAGGTAGGATTATCAATCGATAAATCGTTTATGCCATAAGCAAAGATTAAGGAGGGCAAAAATAGGACGATCAAATTTTCCTTTGCCTGCTAAGTGCATATCCATCAGGTAACGAATAAAGTTCTTGTTTAAGATTCCATCACTAACAAGTCGTGAACCTAAAATGGTTGACTCTGAATAACCTGCCCATTGCTTACGTAACCACTCTTTAACAGGAGCATCAAAGCCCTGCTTTTTCCTGTAGATAATATCATTCGGAAGTATCGATTCCACACCCTTTTTGAGCAAATGTTTAGTGGTAGCTCCCGGTGGCAGCTTAATATTTGCCGGTATTGTCATCGTAAATTCAACTAAACGGTGATCCAAAAATGGTACCCGAGCTTCTAAGGAATGAGCCATTCCCATTTTATCGACACGCATTAATAAGAGTTCAGGTAAACGGTGCGAAAGCTCAACAAATGCCATTTGCTGAATAAAATCATCTTTTGTTTGATGGGACAAGGCTTCATTGTTAAGCCGCCTTGCCATTTCAACAGGAGCGCGGGAATATGATTTATATGCAGGCATTAGAAGTTTATCTAAATAGGACGGAGTAATGTCCACTGCTCCACCCCAATAAAGAGGATTGTCTTCTACAGCCCTCCGGATATAATCAAGAGCCAAATACTGACCTCGAGCCTCAAAGATTGGCTTGATGCCGGCATAAACTGCCTTTTGCATCAACTTTGGTAAACGATTGAAATTCTTCCAGTATGTATTATGGAAATTCAATTCGCGTACCATCCACGGATAACCCACAAACTGCTCATCACTACCTTCCCCAACTTGAATAACGGTTGTACCAGATTCCCGGGTAAGCTTACTCAAAAAGTAGAGTGGAATACAAACAGGATCACCATTCGGCTCATCTTCATGCCAGGCAAGTTCTTCCAAAACCGGCAGGGCATCCTTGTCGTCTATAAGAATTTCGTGATGATTCGTTTTGAATATCCCGGCTACCTTGCGGGCATATTCCATTTCATTGTATTTCTCAAGTTCTTTGAAGCCTACTGAAAACGTATCGATGGGTCTGTCCATCAATTCAGCCATTAATGCTACGTTTGTACTTGAATCTACACCACCGCTCAAGAATACTCCAAACGGTACATCGCTCATCATCCTAGCTTTTACAGCCTGACGCAGAAGACGCATAATCTCATCAATCGTATCCTTCTCGTTGAGAGTAGAATATGTAGTATTGGATTTT
>CALMMI010000188.1 GCA_937868245.1 uncultured Ignavibacteria bacterium
GAGCTAATTTGTTAATGAAGGATTTTACGGGTTTTAATGGGAAGAATCTTAGTGCAGGTAAGCCGATTGAATTAGAGCCGTATCAATCTATTTGCACACCCAATTCCGTTAGTCAGGAAATACAGGATAAGTCGTTACAAGTTTATCCGAACCCTGCCGAAGGAGATATGTATATTCATTGTACATCGGATTTCTCGGCTCAAATGGAAGTTTCGTTAATAAATTCATTGGGGGATATTGTAAGCAAGCAACATATCACCGGCAATAATGACGGGAACTTCAAGGTAGATGTACATACAATTCCGGCTGGAATTTATGTTCTCAAAATTACAAATCACGTATCAACACATTTTGAAAAAGTAATGATAGTACGGTAGAATTATCTGAAAAGATTATTCCGTTAGAAAAAGCAACGAAAGGAAACACCAAACAAATGAAGCAGAACCGACATTTTTTCCGGCTGTTGAATATTTGTAGCAAACATTTTATATATCTGTTACTTATATTCTCGGCAACATACAATCTTACTGCCCAGCAACCGACGGTTGGTTTATTGCAGTATAGCCAAACTGATCAACAGGAAGGGTATGTTCTGTTTGCCCCGATGTTCAGCACAACTACATATTTAATTGATAAATGTGGAAATAGTGTTCATAAATGGGAAAGTATGTATAAGCCGGGGTTGAGTGTATATTTGTTGCCTGACGGTTCTATCCTGAGAACAGGAAATGTGGATAATCCTGTTTTTAAAATTGGTGGCGGTGGCGGCGGAATTATTGAAAGAATAGCTTGGGACGGAACATTACTTTGGTCTTATTGAATATCTGATAATAAGAATTGCTAGCATCACGATATCTATCCTTTGCCAAACGGTAATGTACTGGCAATAGTATGGGAAGCAAAAAATTATAATGATGTAGTACGTGCAGGGCGTGATACTGCAATCACCAATCAAAGCAGTTGGTTCGATAAAATAGTTGAAATCAGTCCTACTGGATTAAATACGGGTGATGTTGTATGGCAATGGAGTTCGTGGGATCATCTGGTACAGGAAAACGATCAGGAGAAAAGTAACTATTATACTGTTTCTGAAGAACCACAGCGTATTAATATTAATTATACTACGGATAACACTCATAAAATATCCGAATGGCTACATTTCAATTCGTTAGATTATAATCCCGATTTGGATCAAATTCTCATCAGTGCTTATGGCTTTGGTGAAATTTGGGTAATCGACCATAGTACTACCACTGAGCAGGCTGCATCTCATTCAGGTGGAAAATATGAAAAAGGTGGAGATTTGATTTACCGTTGGGGGAATCCTGCTGCATACGATATGGGGACGCGTAACGATAGAAAACTGTTTGGTCAACATAGTGCACGCTGGATAAAGAATGGCTTAAAGGACGGTGGTAAGATAATGGTGTTTAATAATGGTGTGGGACGTCGTAATGCTACATATTCTTCAGTGGATATTATTACACCTCCTGTTGAATCATCAGGTAAATACTATTTAGATAAAAGTGTAGGGTATGGTCCTGATAATCAAGAATGGATATATACGGACTCTATCAATGGAGGATTTTCCGCTGCAAATTACTCAAGTGCTGAGCGTCTCCCTAATGGAAATACATTGGTTTGTGTTGGACCCGTAGGTTACTTTTTTGAAGTAACTCCTGATAACAAACACGTATGGAAATATGTTAATCCTGTTTCTATACTTGGAGTTGCAAAACAAGGCGATAATGTTGCCGGAAACAGTGCATTTCGTTCTGAGTTTTATCCGGCAAATTTCCCTGGGTTTGCAGGACGTGACCTTTCATCGGGTACACCGATTGAACTGGAACCTTATCCTTCATTGTGCTTAACAACTTCTGTTGCAAGTGACGACGAAGTAAAGACAGCCGGAGTATTCCCGAATCCAGCAAATCAAGTGTTGCAGGTACAGTACGCTAAAAGCAATAATGAATATGTTGAAATTACACTGATTAATTCTTTGGGCGAAGTTGTAAGGAAGCAAACATCAGCTTCCACAGATGGTACATGCACTATTGATGTTCAGGATGTAGCTAACGGAATGTACCAGATAAAGATTTTTAACGGGTTAAAGACTACCGTTGAACTTGTAGTAATAGCAAGGTAAATGTAAAAACGTTATTTGTTGAAACAAACAATCTCATTTATAGTCAAGGAAGTAAATCAATAAACTATCATCGCCGGAATAAGGATGGTTTGATGATTTGAAAGGCAAAGTATTATGAAACCACATAGACTCCATAGATTGGTATATACTTTTATATTTCTTTTTCTTATAATGGGAACACTCTCTGCACAAGAAAATACAATTGGGTTGGTTCATACAGAGCCCGGTAATCAGGATGGCTATGTTCTGTTTGCGCCACTGTACAGTAAAACAACCTATCTGATTGATAAACAGGGGAAACAGGTGCATTCGTGGGAAAGTCAGTATTATCCGAAATACAGTGCATTTCTATTAGAGGACGGAACACTGCTTCGCACAGGTGGGGTAGATAACCCGTATTTTAACAATGCACCCGCTGCCGGTGGAATTATCGAGAAAATTGCTTGGGACGGAAGAGTCATCTGGTCATTTAGGATTTCCGACAGTACTCAATGTCAGCATCATGATATTGCACTTATGCCAAATGGAAATATACTTGCAAATGTATGGGAGGCTATAAACAGTAAGTTGGCAATTGAAATTAACGGACGCGACAGTGATAAGGTGGGAAGTGTTGTATGGAGTGAGAAAATTGTTGAGATTGATCCTGTTCAAAATAAAATAGTATGGCAATGGAGATTATGGGATCATGTAAGCCAAAATAAAAATGTTGAGTTTACTAATTATTACCAAGGAAGTATAGCCGATAATCCTGGGCGTCTTAATATCAATTATGTAAAAACTTCCGATCCTAAAAACCCGTC
>CALMMI010000189.1 GCA_937868245.1 uncultured Ignavibacteria bacterium
CAGAGCCGATATGGGGCATGTTTATTATAGTTGGTTTGCTCTCTAGTTACTTGGATTGATTATTACTTTTAAAGACTTCATCATCCCCTATTTTGAATGTAAACAGCAAAAATTGTATAAAAATATTTGGGTAGGCTCTGTACTGATTCTAATATTTATTACTGGTTGGCGATTGTTTGAAAGAGACCTTATCGGTGATAATTATCATTTGAATAATAAGGATGATATGTATATTCCTCAAAGTGAGAAAGGAATGGTTGATTTTCTTCGTAAAACGATACGGAAAGATGAAGAATTTCTTACACTTACAGGTGAAGGAGGATGGTACTATTTCTTGAATAAACCGTGTCCCGTACGTTTTAATATCATACAATTTGCTTTAACTCCTGATTTCCAGCAAGAAGTAATCGACGATTTTGAGAAAAAAAATATAAAGTACGTTCTTTATTCAAATACAAATGGATGCGATCAGATGGATGGGTTTACTAATACCCACCGTATTCCATTAATATTGAACTATGTTAACAAACACTATCATCCATTCAAAACTATTAATCAGAATCAACTATGGATAAAGAACACTCTTTTAACGACCTCAATGGTGAATCCGTAGCTTCAAAAACATATCGATATCTTCAACAGCAAAAAGAAATGCTCGGAGATCTTTTGTTCATTGAACCGAATAGAAAAATTATGCAAACGGAAGTAAAAATTGAAACTATTCAGAAAAACACAGTAGAAGAAATTAGACCGACAAACATATCACAGATTAAAGAAAATAATAAATTTACTATGCCCCAACGAACATCAGATTTAATGACAGGTGATACTCCCGAATGGATGAATGCACCAAGTTTACCTATCCTCTATCAAGAAATTCACACTTGCTTGAATTGTGCTTTAGGGACTACCCGTACCAACTTTGTGTTTGGAACAGGAAATCCGAATGCTGATATTATGGTAATAGGTGAAGCACCAGGAGCAGATGAAGATGCCCAAGGCAAGCCTTTTGTGGGAGCAGCGGGACAATTACTAACGAAAATCCTTGCAGCAATCGGTATTGAGCGTGAAGAGGTCTTTATTGCAAACATTATAAAGTGCCGCCCGCCGAATAACCGTCGACCGGAGAAGAGTGAAACGGAACAGTGCGAACCGTATCTAATGAAACAAATTGAGCTTATCCAGCCCAAATTTATTCTTGCTGTTGGTTTGACTGCCGCAAATACATTATTAAAATCAGAGAATAAAATGGGTGAGATTCGTGGGAAGCCGATTGATTTCCATGGAACTACTATGATAGTTACTTATCACCCGGCAGCGTTGCTTCGCAATCCGAGTTGGAAACAAGCTACATGGGATGATGTACAGCTTCTGCAGAAAATGTATGTGGAGAGTAAGAAAAATACCAAATGACAATTGATGTGGTGAGTGGTTTGCTATGTTTGAACAACTATTGTTAAAATGCACCATAGTTAATGCAGTTGTTTCTTCCTTGTATTGAAATGTGTAGATATAAAAAACAAGGCAACGTTCTTTATATACGCTTTGAAGGGATTATAGGTTGTTTACAGCCATGTAGTAAGGAGTTATAATGTGGAGATACACTTTGTGTCTTCCTGTATTTGTGGAAACTGCATGCTTCTAAGATGCACTGCGGTGCATCTCTACAATTTTATAACAACCTAACGCACAGCGGTAAACAACTTGACCTTTCCTAATATTGTTTTACCACTCCTGAAATGAGGTAAGCAGCCTATGTGAGCTAAAACACTGTTCAGGCATTAAAGCGTTTCGTTCTTATACCTCAATGCACCGGCAGTATAGGTAGCCACAACTGAAGTAGAAGTAATCTCTTTTGCAGGACAATGCGCAATATTTGCATTGTGAATTACAATATCAGCATCAAATTTTGGTTGGAGTATTCCACGGCGGTAGCTCATCCCTGCTGCTTCGTGCGCCCATACCGTATAGGACAAGATAGCTTCCTGACGTGTTAGACATTCATTTACAAACCATCCGTTTTCTTCACCGAACGGAACACGGCGTACAAACGCATCAATACCAAGCAAAGGGTCAGCCGATTCAATCGGGAAATCAGAACCTGCTGCAAGCCCGATTCCACTATTACGGAGAGTTCGCCACGGATAACCATAAGCACACCTTTCCCCTAATCTTTCCCGTGCCATTGGTGCATCGCTGATACAATGAATCGGTTGAACTGCTGCAGTTACATTCAATTCCGCAAAGCGTGGGGCATCTTCCGGGTGTATAATCTGCGCATGTTCTATTCTCAGAATAGAATCAGCGTCGGCATATCCTTCCTTCCTTAGCTTTTCGTAAAC
>CALMMI010000190.1 GCA_937868245.1 uncultured Ignavibacteria bacterium
GGCTTAGCATCCCGCATTTCCCTCACTAAAAACTCATAGCCAGAGTTCTTGTCATTTTCAAAACATTTTTGGTAAATCTTCCCATAAGATGCACCTAAATCATTTTCATCAATTTCTTTCTCTATTATCCATTCCTCTACTTTAACTTTATCTGTTCTCTCAATAATTTTTTTATACCATTTTTTTGCAAGCATCTCACCAGTCGGTATTCCACTAGGATAACTTGCACCAGCTCCAAGAATAAAACAAAATTTTCTTGTATCGGATTTTCTATGAATTTCATTAATAAGGTGTTTAAATTCGTGAGTATCTATTATTTTCATTAGGTCCATAGGTTTAAGTTAACCATCACTATGTGTTTTCTTGTTGGGAGATATTATATAATAGCGAACTTACACCAATTCCCCCACACCTCCAAACCAAAATTCCACCCCAAATCAATTTCAAACCCAAATACACCCCGTCATACCCCATTTCAGGATTTTTTTGCTTATTTTGCAGTTTAGGATTTCCCACAGGGTGCACAGATTTTTAGCACAGAGTTACACAGAGAAGGGCTGTTACAGCAGCAATAAGTATAACAATTACAATAGAATATGAATATCAGAACCGACTGGACATTAGAAGAAATACGAGAAATTTACAACCGTCCCCTGCTCGACTTAATGTTCGAGGCGGCAACCATCCACCGCGAAAACAACGCCTACGGCGAAGTGCAAATCAGCAGTTTGATTTCCATCAAAACAGGCGGTTGCAAGGAAGATTGCTCGTATTGTCCTCAATCAATAAAATTTAATACCGACATCACTGTCCACCCTTTGATGCAGCTCGCCGAAGTGAAAAGGAAAGCCCTTACCGCCAAGGAAAACGGTGCGTCGCGGGTGTGTATGGGTGCATCATGGCGTGAAGTGCGCGACAATCGCGATTTCGACCGTGTACTCGAAATGGTGAAGGAAGTGAACGATATGGGTATAGAAGTATGCTGCACGCTCGGTATGCTCACCTACGAACAGGCGCAAAAGCTGAAAGAATCGGGCTGCTTCGCCTACAACCATAATATCGACACCTCGCGCGATTATTATGATAAGATCATAACCACCCGTAATTTCGACGACCGTTTGGAAACTCTCGACAATGTCCGCAAAGCCCAAATGACAGTCTGTTGCGGCGGAATCATCGGTTTAGGCGAAACCGACGAGGACAGGATTCAAATGCTTCACACACTCTCTACGCTGGAGGTACATCCTGATTCTGTGCCAATTAATGCGCTCGTCCCGGTTAAAGGCACTGCCCTCGAAAACAACAAGCGTATAAACATCGACGAAATGGTACGGATGATTGCCACAGCAAGAATCCTAATGCCAAAAAGCGTAGTACGCCTATCAGCAGGGCGCAACGAAATGAGTCTGGCAGAACAGGCAATGTGCTTCATGGCTGGAGCAAATTCCATTTTCGCAGGTGAAAAACTGCTCACAACTCCGAATCCCGATATTGATGAGGATATGCGGATGTTCAAGATGCTGGGATTGAAGCCACGTGCGCCGTTTAAGGATGTTCAGAAGTTGGAAGAGGTAGAGGCTTAATACCCTTGAAAAGAATCCCCCCTGCCCCCTTTAACAAGGGGGAGAGAAGTTCTGAATCAGCTTTAAGAAATAGAAAAAAACTCTTATTCACCTCTTCGAGAGGGTAATGGGTGTGTGGCACAGCAGGGAAATAAGAGCCACCCCGTCCTTCGGACACCCCTCCGAGGGAGGGGAATTAGGACAAAAAAGCACAACAGTAAGCCAATTAGAATAAAGACACTACGTCATCCCCCTTGTTAAAGGGGGAACGAGGGGGATTAAACGAGCGCACTACACAACAGCACGTAAAAACAAAACAATCAAACTCCATGCCCCGGGAAAACTTCTTAGAACAAAAATTAGAGCTCAAGAAAGCCACCAATTCTTACCGCACATTGCCAAACTTTGAGGGGATGGTTGATTTTTGCTCTAATGATTATCTGGGCTTTTCCAAACTGCTTATTCCTTACGAATCTACGGATATTACCCTTCCCACCGGCTCAACAGGTTCACGGCTGATTTCCGGTAATTCCTCCCTTGCAGAAAAAACTGAACAGCTAATAGCAGGTTATCATAATGCAGAATCCGCGCTCATTTTCAATTGCGGATACATGGCGAATGTGGGATTGTTTTCATGTGTGGTTGATACCCATGATGTGGTGATTCACGATGAATTGATTCATGCCAGTGTTATCGATGGAATACGTCTTGGATTTGGGCAGCGACTAAAATTTAAGCATAATGATGTGAGTGATTTGGAGAGGATACTTGCTAAATCCAAAGGACGGGTATTTGTAGCCATTGAATCGGTATATTCAATGGACGGCGATATTGCTCCACTGGAAAACATAGCAAATCTTTGCCAAAAATACAGTGCATTCCTTATCGTGGATGAAGCCCATTCTATTGGTGTTTACGGGAATAAGGGCGAAGGTCTTGTAAGTTCATTACATCTTGAAGAAAAGGTATTTGCACGGGTGATAACTTTCGGGAAAGCAATGGGATTGCACGGAGCAGCTGTTCTCGGCAGCAGAACTTTAATTGATTTTTTAATCAATCATTCACGTGCTTTTATCTATACGACAGCACTGCCTCCGCATACGTATGTACTGCTCCAGAAGTCATATACGCTACTACCCTCTGCCGATAGAAAAACCCTTTTTGAATTGATTAATCATTTTAAGTTCAAGGCATCGAAGATTGAAAAGTATCGCTGGCAATGCAATGACTCCCCTATTCAGAATCTGCTTGGCGATGGAAATGATATGGTGAAATCTATTGCAGATACGTTGCAGAAGAATAATTTTGCGGTAAAGGCGATTCTCTCACCTACTGTGCCCAAAGGTAAGGAGCGGTTAAGGATTTGTTTGCATAGTTTTAATACTGTTGAGCAGATTGATGCGCTTTTTGAATGGGTGAATTCATAATGTAAATAGTCTGTAATAAAGGGCATTTTACAAGTTTGTTCATAAAATAACCGCCTGTCATGCTGAACTCGATTCAGCATCTCCGCTAGCATTTAGAAATAGCAAACGGGAATCAGCACGTCCAATCAGCAACGGAGATCCTGAATCGAGTTCAGGATGACAAGTGTAAATATTTAAATTCTTAGTGTCTTTGTATTGTTTTGCTGTCGCCTTTGTGGCTATATTTGACTCAGCATAACTTACACTTTCAAGTCACCCTGAGTTCATCGAAGGGTTCAATTACTTACCTTAGAACGAATATTAATTATCCGTTTTTATGCGTTTTCATAATTCCAAGAGTACATGAACATAGCAATAGTAGGAATCCATACCGGAATCGGAAAAACAATATGCTCCGCAATTCTGTGCGAAGCACTGAATGCCGATTATTGGAAACCCGTTCAAGCAGGAGAGTTGGAGAACTCCGATTCCATTACCGTACGGCAATTATGCACAAGTCAGATAACCATTCATCCTGAAAGATATAGGTTAAACATTCCTGCATCCCCGCACTATTCGGCTGCAATGGAAGGAATTACAATCAAAAAAGAGGATTTTGATTTACCCCAAACAAGCAATCATCTCATAATAGAAACTGCAGGTGGAGTGATGTCTCCGTTAGCTAAGGAATTTCTGAATATAGATTTAGTTGAGAAATTGAATTGTCCCGTGATAGTAATTTCAGAAAATTACTTAGGCAGCATTAACCACACATTATTGACATTGCAAGTATTGAAGAATAGAAATATTAATATAGTAGGTATTATATTTAATGGTGATAAGAATCAGGCAAGTGAAGAATTTATTCTTAGTTATTTCAATGTCCCGTTTCTTTTTTCTGTCCCGAGGTTTGAGAATCTCAATTCCGATTCTATTGCCTTGTTTGCTCCATCTGTTTCCCCAATAATGAAAGAACTCTGTGAGTGATTCACAAATAAATAATTATCCGATTTGGCATCCCTTCACACAAATGAAACAGGAGCAAACCCCTCTTGAAATTGTAAGCGGCGAAGGATGTTACCTTACTACAAAAGACGGGCGGAGAATCCTGGATGCAGTTTCATCGTGGTGGGTGAATCTCCACGGGCATTCCCACCCATTTATAGCTCAGAGTATAGCCGAACAAGCAGCCGAGTTGGAGCATGTGATCTTTGCAGGGTTTACTCATAAACCTGCTATCGACCTTGCTAATAATTTGCTAAAGATACTCCCCGATAATTTCACTAAAATCTTCTTTTCTGATGACGGTAGCACCTCGGTAGAGGTTGCCCTCAAAATGGCATTGCAGTATTGGTTTAATCTTGGGATAAAGCATAAGACAAAGATAATCGCTTTTCGAGACGGGTATCATGGCGATACATTCGGGGCTATGTCGGTGGCTGGGAAAAATTCCTTCAACACGGCTTTTCAGGAAAAAATGTTTGATGTGCATTTTATCACAACGCCGGAAAACGGGCAGATAGAACAGTCTCTTCTCGAGTTTGAGCAATTAGCAAAGAATGATGATATTGCTGCGTTTATCTTCGAACCCCTTGTGCAGGGTGCGTCGGGAATGAGAATGCACAAGCCGGAGGATTTGGACAAACTGCTTCAAATCGCAAAGCAGAACGATATAATTTGCATTGCCGATGAGGTAATGACAGGTTTCGGCAGAACAGGAAATTTATTCGCGATAGATTATTTGGTAAACAAACCTGATCTTATTTGTCTATCAAAAGGTATTACCGGAGGATTTCTGCCATTGGGTGTTACAGCTGCATCTCAAAGAATTTACGATGCTTTTTATGATGATGATAAGCTAAAAACGTTTTTTCATGGGCATTCCTATACAGCCAATCCGATAGCGTGTGCTGCTGCTAATGCAAGTTACGAACTTCTGGTTAGTCCAAAATGCAGACGGCAAATCCAGATGATAACGGAATCTCACAAGGAATTTCTGCTTACGCTAAAAGATAATAAGTACATTAAAAATGCACGAAGTGTAGGAACAATAGTGGCTTTTGAACTTGAAGATATGGGCGAAACATCCTATTTTCATTCAATTCGTGATAAAATTTATACTCATTGCCTTGAGCAAAACGTTTTGCTCAGACCTCTCGGGAATGTGATTTACACAATGCCCCCCTATTGCATTACGAAGGTAGAATTGGAGAGAGTGTATGAAGTGATGGTGTCTTGTACTGATTTACTTAAAAATTGAGTTTTCAGGCAATTTTTCTGTCTTTCAGCTCGTGCAGAAATCCCCCTTAATCCCCCTTTATCAAGGGGGAGACAAGAAAATTTTTATAATTACGGCACTTATGCCACCATGGACATACGTCATCCCCTTGTTAAAGGGGACCGAGGGGATTTGTAAAGACTAAAAAAATGACAGATAATCCAAAACTAAAATTAAAACATGAAAGAACTCTTAGATACAATCGTTAAAAATCCTCAACTCCACTCCAAATGGATAAATACCCTTTCGATGATGGAAAACACAGGCGCAAAAAAGATTAAGAAATGCGAGCATCCTGTATTTGTAAGTGAAATGATCTTGAAACACGCCGCAGAGGAAGCGCGCCACGCCTATTATCTGAAAAAGCAAATCAAAAAAGTACTGGATAATGAATGCAAGACCTATGAACGGAAGAACCTGCTCGCCCCCGCCCAAAGCAGTGCCTATTTGCAATCGTTGGATATTTCGCTATGCCGCTATTTGCGGGATGAATTTAATCTAGAAGGCGCAAAACTAAAGTATGCAGCTTATTTACTTGTTACGTATGCAATAGAAGTACGG
>CALMMI010000191.1 GCA_937868245.1 uncultured Ignavibacteria bacterium
TTCAGGAGTGAGATTCGCGAAATACGCCTTGAACGTTTGCTTAGAGTTTAGAAGCACTTCCCTAATCTGATTTTTTGAAATTGTATCCAGAGGGAAACTCTTCTTTACAAAAAAAACGAGTGCATCTTTTGCAATCAAAAAGTGAGGGTGCGGTTCATGCTTATTTGCTTTTAGGGCAGAATCTTCATCACGCATGTAGTCGCGCGCTATAATTATACCCCGGGATTTAACCGCAAAAAACTGTGACATTGCCTCCCGCGCCGTTACAGGTTTCAATGTTACTTTTGCATCGGGAAAAGCTGTATCGTAAACGGGTGTTATATTTTTAATAAGCTGGTATATACTCTCATCACAAAGAATCTCAGCCTTGCCTGCACGAACTGTTTCCGTATCTTGTGTTGCACCCGGTTTAGGTTTATCATCGCAACTTGAAATTACAATCGATAAAGACGCAAGTATAACTAAACATAAATTATTCTTCATCATTTTGATCCTCCATTTCTTCGAGTAAACGCTTTTTTTTTTTTTTTTTAATAAATAAAAACAAACGAATTATCCCAAAGACTGTTACAACAGCTCCCATTGTTCTAACGAACGTAGGGTCTGCACGGAATGCAGGGAACGGATAGAACAATAGAACCAACCCCATAAGGATTGTAATACTGCGAACGATATAATTAAGAATTAGAATTATCACTGCTGTGTGGAATAAAAAACGCTGCCCCGCTCTATTAATTGTATGTTGCGGAAACAGCGTATAATAAATTTCTTCAGACCATCTTGCCTTTTAGCGTAAACGGAATACAATCGGGACTGTAACCGGAACTTCAATCGGTTGCTTATTTTGGATTGCCGGAGTAAAGGAAGATTTCATAACGGCATCAATTGCAGCCTGATTGAACAGTTCATTGGATGAATCTAATACTCTTATTCTTCCTTGAACAGGCTTTCCATCTTTACCAACAACAACACGTAAAATCACTTTTCCTTCAACTCCACCCCTTCTTGCCATTTCAGGATAGATTAAATTATCGTGAAGTTGGGCATAATTGAGAATAGGGTCGCTTTCGGTATCAATGAAGGTATCATCTTCAATCATTTCTGGTTGAGATGGTTTAGTGATTTCCACTAATTGAGAAATATCTTTTCTAGTTTCACCTTCACCTAGATACGCAAGTGTATTAATCTGTTCCGTAAACTTTTCATTTACAGTAGTTTGCAATGTATCCTTAACAGGTATAGGTACATTACCCATAGTTTGCTTACCGCCGACTCCTCCACATCCTTTATTAGGAATTACTCTATCAATCTTTTTCTTAAACTCATGTGTAGTTTGAGGCTTAAGAATAACATATGTTGGAGGTTGGACATATGGAGGGTTTGGATTAATTGATGCCTTCGTTGCAAGAAACACCAACGGTATCAATACCATCAACCCCAAAGTCATTCCAAATGACCTGAGTGTAGATTTCCCGATATATTCCTTCATCTCAAAAGCTCCGTAGCTTTTGGCTGGGGGTAACACTTGAACTGTTTTCATGGCGATAATCCTCAAAAAAATGAAACATCAACTATAGGATAAAAATATATCTATGTTAAATTTCAAACTGGGAATCGAACCATCATTTCAGCATCAAAACAAACTTATCTCAAACGGAAAACAATCGGTACTGTAACCGGAACTTCAATCGGCTGACCGTTTTGGATAGCCGGAGTGAAACTTGTTTTCATAATCGCATCTAAAGCCGCTTGATTGAAGAGTTCATTTGATGAATCTTCTACACGGACTTTGCCCGGTTTCGGTTTTCCGTCCTTACCAACAAGAACACGGATAATAACCTTGCCTTCAAGTCCGGCTCTACGTGCCATTTCGGGATAGACTATATTCTTTTGAAGTTGAGCATAATTTGGCTCAGGGTCTTTTTCTGTTGCAATAAAGTCATCAAGATTCGGCTCTTCTTCTTTTTTAACATCAATTGGTTTATCAACATTAACATTTGATGCAAAACCACCGAAGTCTTGTCCGTCTCCTCCTTCTGCGCTTGCTCTTGCCACTTCATCATTTTTTGCAAAGTCCTTTACATCCGGAGCTATTTCTGCATCAGGTACAGGCACCGGATTTCCTGCTCTTGCCGCTGGACCTGTAAAAACTTCAGGTGGCGGAGGAGGTGGAGGTGGTGCATTATCTACCGGAGGCGGAGGTAGATTTTCGAGTTTCATCTTTGTAATAGGTGCAGTAATTTTTAATGATGGTCTTGCTACTACTTTCACAACAACATAAACCAAGAGTAATAACAACAACAAAGACATCGTGATTATTACTGCCTTTACAGTTGACTTCTGAATGTATTCCTTCATCTCAAAAGCACCGTAGCTTTTAGATGTAAGTGCTAAACTTGCAGTACTCATAATGGTTTTATCTCCTCTAAGTCTTTTTCTGTCATAGGTGCAATCGTAAATCTTCTTTCTCTTGGCAAGTTCTCTTTTTGAAGCGCAGGAACTAAATCGCCTTCAACTAAATTCAATTCGTCTAATACTCTTATAACTATATCATAAGAAGCATTATCGTCAATTTTAAGTACTGTTATCAATTGATTTTTAAGCTTCATATTTGCATCAAACATCAATTTTTTAAGATCTTTCATCAGTACTAACTGAGGTTCATCTTTAGCAGGATTATAAAACAACTTTCCATCACCACGTACCCGTATCGTAAATAATTTGGACATAGGTACTTCAACATTATCAGTTTGAGGTGGAATGAACATCTGCATAATCTGAGGCGTAGTCATCGTTGTTGTAAACATAAAGAATGTAAGCAACAAGAATGCAATATCCACAAGCGGAGTCATATCCAATACAAAACCAACGCGTTTTTTCTTTTTTCGTTTCGAGGGTTTACCGCGCTTAGCACGTTCACGCCCGGCACCAAGAGTTCCACCACCAGCCATATATTCCTCCGAGATTTAATTTTTATTATTTTTTCAACATACCGAATGGTTATGTAATCACTTTTCAATTGATAAGATAATCACATTCCTTGTTTTTTATCGGTCACCAAATTGAAAGCAGTTGCTCTTTTCTTGCGCATTACTTCCATACAATCATTAAGCCATTTGAATCTGATACGTTTATCGGCATCAATTGCAAATTTGGTTTTAGGATTTTGAATACGAGATTCCCCTACTAATTCTTCAAGAGTCGCTAGGTTTGCCTTTACTTGCATTTTGCCACGCTGGCTATCGTCAATTCCCTTTGCATTAGCATACACAGCTGTTCTGTCCTTTTCATTTGTCATCTCGTAATAGTAGGAAGTATCCCCAATATTTGCCGAGTCGATAGCTATTTTAATAATAGCCAAATCCTTATCCGGAATTTTGGACGTATCTGCTGATGCTTTCGGACGCTTAATCTGGAATTTCTGCTCACTTTCCGCTTCGGATTTGAATTTTGCAGTAAACATAAAGAATGTTAACAGCAAGAATGCAATATCCACAAGCGGGGTCATGTCGAGCACAAAACCCGTCCTCTTCATTTTCACTTTTGACATAGTGTTCTCCTTGTTGATAGTATCAACTTCATAAAAGTAATGTATTACTTAATGAGTTAATACTGAATAACATAATGACAAAAATTACTTTTTAACCTTGATTGTAAGGATTTCCATAACACTTAGGATTGCTTCGTCAATCATATACACAAAGTTATCAACTTTGGTTGTCAAAAGGTTATAGAAAACAATTGACATAATTGCAGCAGCTAAACCAAATGCTGTATTGTACAACGCTTCAGAAATACCGATTGAAAGAGCTTGGGCAGAAACTGCTCCACCTGATGCACCAAGAGCAGCAAATGCTCTAATCATACCAAGTGTTGTTCCCAACAATCCGATCATTGTTGCAATAGAAGAAATTGTAGAGATAATAACCAAGTTTCTTTCGAGCAATGGAGTCTCGAGGTTAACCGCTTCATCGATTGAACGTTGAACTTCTGCAATTTTCTTTTCTGCATCGTACTCTTTGTCATCTGCCACTTGTTGATAACGCTCTAAACCTGAACGAACGATATTTGAAAGTGACCCGCGTTGTTTTTCGCATTCCGAAAGTGCAGCAGTGATATTTCCACTTGCAAGATTGGAAGAAACCGATTTGATAAACATTGATAAATCACCGTTTCCGTTTGCTTTTTTAATAGAAAGAAAACGTTCAATAATAAAAGTGAGTGCAATAAGGAACAAGCCTATAAGAACAGCAACAAGCGGTCCTCCTGTATGGATAGTACCATAAGTATTGATTGGATCGTGACGCATCAAACCATCTTTGAAATTCGCAGGATTACCTAACCAAAACCACCAAATCATACCCGAAACAGCCAATGCTATAACAATCACTATTGAATTGAACAGATTTTTCATATAAACCCTTGTATGTATAATAAAATAAAGATAAAAAAAATTGCTGATTAAAAATCCTACCCACCGTCATACCAATTCAACGGATTAACTAAGTTGCTTTATTGCTTCATCTAATGTTGAATAAATTGAAAACACAAGTGTGAGTTTCGTAATCACAAAAATATTTTCAATTGATTTACTAACATTGCAGAGAGCAATTTTTCCGTCACGCTTTACAAAATTTGTATGTGCAGAAATCAAAACTCCTAATGCTGTTGAGTTCAGATACGATACATTTTCAAGATTAACAATCAATTTGGACTGTTGATGCTCTGCTGCCTCTGTTAACGACTGACGTAATTCGTCTGTTTCTTCCCCACCGATAAACTGACCGCGAAGATGGAGAACAATAATTCCGGCATTTTCTTCTTTTCTAATTTGAGACATTTTTACTCCTTTGGAACATTCTTATGATTTTGCTTTTGTCAAATCTACTAAAATTTTCAAAAACTAAATGCAACTTATTCCGTTTGGTCTCGTATTATCATGATATTTTGATATTCATCACATATCTACAGACACTTTATTGCAGTATTTGGTTACATTTATACTATGATTTATTCGGACAGAATTGCTTCTGCTTCTATTTCTATAAGTAACAATGGCGAAATTAATCCTTTTACCTCCACCATTGTAGCCGCAGGGCGAATATCTCTGAAAAACTCACCATGAGCACGCCCTATTTGCTCCCAATCTTCTATATTTACAACATACATTCGGGTTCTTACAACATCCTCCATCCGCCCACCCAAACTTTCAATCGACTTTTGTATTTTCTCTAAAATAAACTTCGTTTGTTGGTAGCTGTCGCCGGCTGAAATTACCTCGCCATTTTCCCCGACTGCTGTTGTACCTGCTACATGAATACAATTTCCAACCCTAACCGCCCTTGAATACCCCACAATAGATTCCCAAGGTGCACCGGTAGAATAATTTACCCGTTTCATGGTGTTACATTTACCTTTCGGAAATACATTTCGCAAGATTCAAAATTACTGCTTTTTTTTTGGAACATATATTACATTTAGATAATATTAGCTTTATGTTTGCCATATATTACACGAGGAATATCCGCTAAATCATTGTAAACAGTACAATCAAAATTCATAGTGAACAATCTGCGAACATCATCAGATTGTCCATATCCAAACTCTACAAAGAATTCTCCGTCGATTGCAAGAATATCCTTAAAAAGTTCAGAATAACGCCTGTAAAACTCTAAACCGTCGTTACCATCGGTTAAAGCGATATGGGGTTCATGTTCCAAAAGTTCAGGTTCGATTTCCTTCATTTCGGAAGATGAAATATACGGCGGATTGGAAACGATAATCTCAAACGGCTGTTTCACTTTCATTTCTTTTAGCACATCCCGCCTGATAAACTCTACATTCACTTCGTTAAGTCCTGCATTCCGTTTTGCAACTTCCAACGCATCGGAAGATATATCAATTCCAACTACCCTACATTCAGGTAATTTCTTGGCAAGGGTTATAGCGATACACCCCGAGCCGGTTCCAATATCCAAAATTGAAATATTTTCGTTGTTACTTTCTTTTACACTTTTTATAACACGTTCTACAAGTATTTCCGTTTCAGGACGTGGGATTAGCACCGAAGAATCCACAAAAAAAGGCAATCCGTAAAATTCAGTCTTGCCTAAAATATATTGCAAAGGTTCTCTTTGCGCCCTTCGTGTTGTCATTACCCGCAGCTTAGCCAGTTCATTAGATGAAAGCGGCTTTTCATAACTCATATACAGTTGAACACGGCTGCATTCCAAAACTTCACACAGCATCAATTCCATAGTCAACCGTGGACTGTCTATCTTTTTTTCAATGAAATAGACCGTACCCCACCGTAATAATTCCAATGCTGTCCAAATTTTGGTTTGGTTAATCGATTGTTCGGACATGAGCGTATAACTCTTCAATGCGAGTGAAGCATAATTTTTAGTACAAAGATACAAATCTTAGGCGGAAAATTTCGTCTGATTGACCTTCAATAGCACTCAAAACACAAAATTTAGGTAATTTGGGTATCTTATCACTCCATCATTCATAAAATCTTGTTCGGTACTAATGGATTATTCCTCAGAATACTCACACAAACTGTTACAGCAGCATTTTGGTTATTCACACTTCCGCATCGGTCAGGAAGATATTATCTCCACAATAGTTTCGGGTAAAGACACCTTGGTTATAATGCCGACAGGCGGCGGTAAGTCTCTTTGTTATCAAATTCCTGCGCTTCTTTGCAAAGGAACTGCTCTTATTATTTCTCCGCTTATTGCGTTAATGAAAGACCAAACAGATGCACTCACCAAAGCAAAAATTCCTGCAACATTTATCAATTCTACACTCCGTACAGAAGACATTGCCCAGCGTCTAATAGAGGCTCAGCGCGGTAGCTTCAAACTTATCTATATTGCTCCCGAACGCCTGGCGAATAAAACATTTTTGGAAGCCCTTAAACGAATCGACATATCATTTTTAGCAGTGGACGAAGCTCATTGTATTTCAGAATGGGGACATGATTTCCGTCCAGCATATTTAGATATACCGAAAGCTCTCGAGTCACTCCCACGAACTCCAATAATTGCTCTTACTGCCACTGCCACTCCGGAAGTGCAAGATGATATTGTCAGAAGTTTGGCAATGGACTCACCTAAACGAATCATTAAGGGGTTCGACCGACCGAATCTAAATTATATTGTAGAAAACACAAGCAGAAAAGCTGAAAGAATAACAGATATTTGCAATGAAACTACAAAAGGTTCTACAATCATCTATTGCGGAACTAGAAAGCGGGTAGAAGAATTTACCGAAACCCTACGGAAGTATAAATTATTCGCTCTTGGTTATCATTCGGGACTTATGGATATTCACAGGAAATATGCTCAGGAACAGTTTATTTCAGGCGAATGTAAAATCCTGGTTGCAACATCTGCTT
>CALMMI010000192.1 GCA_937868245.1 uncultured Ignavibacteria bacterium
AGGCATATAAATGACCTAAATTATAATGGCAGTATTTACTATGCTTACCGTAATGACAACTGTAAATGCACAGCAGCCAAGTAATTTCTCAATGCAAGAAGGTAGCACCATTTTTTTAGATGTAGTTTGTTTTCGCGGTACATCTGATACTGCACAACGGGTAGATGTCTTTGTCCTTGTGCCCTATCAAGCATTGGAATTTATGAAGAGTAATGCTTTTTATAAAGGGGAATATCAGTGTATCATTTCAGTTCGTGATTCATCCGGTAAACAAATTCAACAAGAGAAATTTGAGCATGAACTTATCGAAAAGAATTACGAAAATGCACGCGGAGCCGGTGGGGGATTCGACTATACCCAAACAATTCTTCCGCTAAAGCCAGGAAGATATACAATAGAAGTATTGATACTTGATCGAAATGGAGCAAAAAAAGAGTACCGTAAAACCCGAACTGTAACTGTGTTGAATTTTCAGAATTTTACGTTCTCTATGAGCGGGTTGTTGCTGGTAAGTTCGATTGAAGAGAGTGGAGGAAAATATACAATTACTCCTCATCTGTCTGATAATGTTGCAAGGTTACAAGACGGCTTTTTTGTTTTCTTTGAAACATATAGCGAGCTTGGTGTGGATTCTGTTGATTTTGTTTACGAAATCTCAGGCGGGAAAGAATCAGCCGTAGTTATGAAAAGTCCTCGTATCAGAAAATCCATTAGAAATCTAATCGAGCAGCAATTCATTAAAATTCCTCCGGCAACCAACCTTGCTTCAGGTACATATACATTGAAAATAATCGCCTTACGGACAACAGCACCTGCAAATTTTTCAAAACAGGATTATTCAGCAGTTTCTGAGCGTTCGATTAGTATAGAGAGAACAATTTCAGGCTTTGTTCTGAAAGATTTAGAGAAATCAATACGGCAAATGCGATATGCGGCATCTCAAACAGAATTGGATAACATTCGTGATGCAGCCAGTCCCGAGGATAAACGTCAGCGATTTGAAGAGTTCTGGAAAAAATTGGATCCTACTCCAATTACAGAAAGAAACGAAGCATTCGAAGAGTATTACGGAAGGATTGAATTTGCCAATAAGAATTACCGCAGCTACACAGAAGGCTGGCTTACTGATATGGGAATGGTCTTTATTATACTCGGACCCCCGTCCAACATTGAACGCCAACCCCGCGGTGCTGACGGAAGAACATATACCCGATGGACATATAATAACAACGGGCAATACACTTTTGTCGATAATTCGGGATTTGATGATTTTCGTCTCGTTACTTTGTTCCCGGCAAGTGAGAAATATAAGTATTCAGGAAACCAATAATACTCAAAACTTCTTTAATAATGTATTACACGAACAGCTTTTTCCCAAAAAAGCCGGATTATGTCCGGCTTTTTTTATTTTGTAGGGTTGCAAACGTTAATTTGTTAAAAAAAATGCCGATAAGTAAGGGTAAAATTTTATATTTGTAAACGATGCCTAACTCTTCTTTTGTATGTAGGTTAGATACTTACAAAGAATTACGTAAGGTTTGGGTAACGAAACGCAATGTTTGGATAATACATACATTAATTTTTCTATATTTTACTACTTTATCAAAGGATTTAGTATGAAATCGTTCTCTCTGTTTTGTTTTAACGCGATTTTCAGTTTGGCAACATTCGACTCGCAGTTTGGCAACATTTAACGCCTAAAAACGAGCCGAATTTTGCACAAATATACGACCATTTAACGTTAGTTAAACAATACTTTAAAGCCCCTTTAAGCTCTCTTACGGGGGCTTTTCTTGTTATCAGGGAGATGGTACGCTAACTGAACTTTAGTAGGGTCATAGTTCATTATCAGCAGTTCTGTTACATCCTTTGCATGGTCACCTCCTGCAATTGAATAGGAGGTTTTTACTGTTTTGATATTAAATTCTCTATATAGCTCGCGTATATAAGGATCGTCATTAATAGACATGATGAACTTTGATTGACAATTACGCATCAGGTCACGTAATTTCTCGAAATCTTCCTTAAAGAATATGCCCTTTCCATAGTCTGTTTCACAGTTATAGTAGGGCGGGTCTATATACATGAATGAGTGTGGTTTGTCAAAACGTTTGAATATGTATGCATAGGGCTTATTCTCAATCCATACGTCTGACAATCTGACATGTGCGTCGCTAAGGTCTTGTTCTACACGTAATAGGTTCATACGTGGTTTGGAGGTGGTAGAAATATTGAAAGAACACCAATCGATCTTATTATTATATGTGTTCTTGACGAGGAAATAGAACCTGACGGCACGTTGTATATCTGTTAGCGTGTCCGGGTCTAATGCTTTGAATCTATCATACTCACCGCGTGAGGTGAGTGTCCATTCCATACATCTTACAAACTCCTTTAAGTGGTTTTTAACGACTCTATACAACGTAACTAAATCGGTGTTGATGTCGTTTATAATTTCGGCACGAGAGGGCGGTTTTGAAAACAACAACCATGATGCGCCGCAAAACATTTCTATATAACATTTGTGTTCAGGTATAAGAGCAATTATCTCATTAACGAGCTTTGATTTGCCTCCAACCCATCCAATTAGTGTGGTACTCATTTCTATCCTTGATAAAAAACAAAAAATAATTAAGCGGTGTTGTTAGTTATTTTTGGGCACTTGTTTTTATCGTAAAAACCTTTCTTTATATGTGAAAATTACACTCCGAGTATTGGTGTTCGCCTTCTTTGAGCCACAGCAGCAGAATCTCTTCCGGTGATGAGATTCATATTACTACCTGTTATTTGCCCAACAATTCTTTGAGCATTTATATCGTTCCGGAGCATTGAGAATTCATCTTTCAATGCATTCAATATAGGTGTATATGCCTGTTGAATAACTGCAAGCATTTGGTCACTTCCCAGGATGAATTCGGTGTTATCTTTGCCTCTTGATAATGACCGGTCACCGACCATTGCCAATGTTGGGCTTGTAACCACACCGCCCGTAGAAAACGATGTAATACCGCTTAATATAGGTGATAAAAACACATCAATTCCTGCTTCTATGGCTGTTTTTACAACACCTAAGCCAATCAGGTTCAATGGAAACGGCAAAAGTGCAGAATTGGCTATTTGAGCCGGTGAAAACACCATTTGCAGGATGGCAGCACTTGCCATCTTCTCTAATGCACCTGCTATCATAGCCAAAAAGCTGCGGAGGTTGTTTTTAGCTCCTTCTATATTGCCTGAAAACAAGTTATTGGCTGTAGTAGCTAATGTTTCATTCAGTAAGCCCATAGCGGCTTCAGTAACGTCACCTTTTTCTTTAATAACATCGTCAATGTCATTCAATTGGTCACGCAGAGCTTGGGCAGCTTTAGAATTTCCGTTCCCGGACTTTACCTCCAAGTCCAACTGCTTCTGTAAATTATCCTTTTTCAAATCAAGCATCTTACGTTGAGAAGCGATCTCAACAAGTTGCCTTTGTCCTTCGGTTTTTGCTGCTAATACAGTTTCCTTACGTGCAAATTCTTCTTCAATGCTTTGTTTAGAAGTGTTGAATTGTTCCTCAGTGATCAATTCATCTTTCTTTTGAGCTTCGAGAGATTTTAGCTTCTCATTCTTATCTATATTAAGAACCGACTTTTGTGTCTCACCAAGAGCTTTGTTCACAACGTCAGCAAATTTTATCTCTTTCTGCATCGTTGAGTTTAGAGTATCCTCTTCCTTCTTGGCATTGCTTTTCAAGGTTTCGAGATCTTCTTTATATTGCTCTTTCTTGGTACTGGTCAATTCTTTTGAAATCTGTGTCTGACGTTTAGCTAAATCTTCCTTCAGGGCAACATCAGTAGTTTGAGACAATGTTTTAATTGTCTCTAATTCAGACTCCAGTTCGCTAATGAGCTTGAGACGGTTTGCAGGGTCTTGTTCAATTGAAACTTTGATAGCATCAATCTTTAAATCTTCGAGCTGTTGACGCAGATTTTCATCACTCAGGTTCATCTTCAATTGCAATTTCTTAACGTTGTTTTGCGCCGCTAAAACTGCATTGTTAGTTTCTTGGATTAACTCATCAGCTTTGCCCTTTTCATCCTTCTTGAGCTTAATTGCAGGAATACCATCAGCACCAATTTTTAACAATGTTTTCAGTTGTTCTTGTTGCTGCTTAGTTACCTCCAATTTTTTCTGCGCATCAGCA
>CALMMI010000193.1 GCA_937868245.1 uncultured Ignavibacteria bacterium
TTCCGACATTATTTCCTGATATAACGTCAGATGTTTTTTATGAGCATCCAGGGCATCTTGATGTTTACCTGCCATCTCATATATTGCCGAGAGTGACAGCAAGCCCTGACGTACCAAATCTATTTCGTTATTTTTTTCAGACAAAGAAATTGCTTCTAATGAAGATTGAATTGCATTTTCGTAGTTACGCCAATGGGCATACACCGATGCCATATTTCCAATAGAATTAATAAGAACCAGAATATCTCCGATTTCTTCCGACACAGATTTTGCTTCTGTGAAGTAAGTAAGTGCATTTTCATATTGTTCTAGTTCAGCGTATGAAAGCCCTATATTATTCAAGGCGCGTGTGCAGAGTGATTTATCATGAGTTTCCCGCCCAATACCAAGTACAATCGAATACTCTTGAATTGCTGATTCGAATTCGCCCATCTTATGGAGAATCATTCCTATATTTGCTCTAAGTATTGCTTTCTCATGGTCATTAAAAAGATATGAGTATGATTCAGTTGTTTTGTAATGCTCCAATGCTTTATCAATTTGTTGCATTTTAAAATAAATATTACCAATGTTATTGTGTAAACGACCGATAAGATGTTTATCGTCGAATTCTACTGCACGTGAAAGAATGGATAGACCAAGTTCGAGAGCTTGAGGGTATTCACCTCTTCGTTGGAGAGCTACAATGATAACAAGATGTGCATTTACGAAAATCTCTGATGTGTTTCCAGCGCACTCAAGAGCCATTTTCGCAAGTCCGATAGCCCTTTCAAAGTCGTTGTCGATGATATTCTTAGCCTGAGCAAGATATTCTAACGCTGTTTGAAGATTATTTTCAGATGTAATATTCATTTGGTAATTTTAAGTTTCGCTGCAAATTAGTTATGGGTATTTGAAGTTATTCTTCAAGAAATGTAATACAGGAAAGATGTTCGCCACAGGAATGCATCAAGTAAACGTACAAAGATAGCAAATTCAAATCGAATGAAATTTACAGTTGTAAATATGTTTTTAAGATTATGAGATGAAAAAATGTATCTTTATCCTACAAAATTACTTCTTACTGTTATATGGAAAATTATTACTCAATTTTTTCATTGATGCTTTTGGACTACCATAAATTTCGTTATGTTTGCCCAAATTCTGCACAATCATGATTCCAAATTTGCGTATGAAGCTATTCTTCTCTGTTGTTATAGTTCTTAATTTTTTGTGCATTTCAAATAGCTACTCACAGGATGCCCCAACAGATTCTATACCTAAATTACGAGGTGAGTATTTCATAGGTGTAATCGGAGGGTATTCAAAAGTTTGGAATTCCACTTCGCTTCCTGTTCTATTTAATTCAAATGATTGTGGTGTTTTTTCAAAAGGGCAATCATCTGGGTATTTTGCTGGGATAACATTCGATTATAAACTCATTCCCGATTTTATCGAGGCATCGGGGCGGCTTGTACTCAGCTCACGTCCGGCATCACTTTCTACCGAAACTTCATTTTACGAAGTTCTTGACCAAAAATCAAGTCAATATGTACCGTTAGTTCAGAAACATGAATATACAGCCCAATTGCAGTATATTCTTCTTGACATTGGTGCAAAGGTTTATCCAATAGAAGAAATTCCTGTTTATGTACGGATTGGTTTCAGTGCGGGTAATGCTTTGATTGGTAAGGACTATACACAGACCGAAGAGATAGTCTCTCCATCTGGAGTTCTGTTCCCAGACGGCACAAGAAAACATACGTTGTTCGAGGATGAAATCCCCGGGTTAGGTACTGCATACTCTGCAATCGGTGGGATTGGCGCAAACTTTGAAATGCAGCCTAACATATTCATTTGTCCGGAAATTAGTTTCAATTATGGAATCGGGTCTATTGTTTCAACAGCTGATTGGAATGTAAATGTTCTCAATGTTGGAGTAGGATTGCGTTATGAGTTTGGCGAAGAGAAACCTATACCACCTCCGCCGCCACCTCCACCTCCGCCGCCACCTCCACCTCCGCCGCCTCCGCCGGTAGTTGTAGAGACACCAATTGTTCCTCCTCCCCAGGTTGTAC
>CALMMI010000194.1 GCA_937868245.1 uncultured Ignavibacteria bacterium
TAATTTAATTTACACTTGTTCTTTTTGGTATAAAATGATATTTATTTACGGGACTACTCTATAGCTTTAATCAGTTTGGGCTTCAAATTAATATCATCATCAGCCCAGGGAGCACGCTCGAGACGCATGGATTCATATCCGCGTCTTTTCGCTACAATACGGAATGAGAATTCTGTAGGGACAAGATCATTTCCCCTGGACTTCACTTCGAAAGAATTTGGAGACCGTTTCGATACATACAATTCTGCTTCACCATACGATTGAAGGAAAACATGATATTGTTCGTTAGTGCTTACTGTTTCTGTAAATTTTTTATCGAGAATGATTGTGACTGAACTTCCTTCAATCTTTCCAAAACCATAATCAGTAAACCATACTTCGCTTGCTTCTTCGCAGTATAAAGCTCTTGCACCGTCTGATGTGTTTACAACTGCATTCTTGCTTCCTGTTACTTGCAACCCTACTGTTGGTGATGACACGAATAACCCTTTACTGGAGCCTCCGCTCCCTTGTAAATATGCCGCCCACCCTCCACTTGAATTACGCACTTCAAGTGCATAAGCATTGCCTGCTGTACTTGTTGATGTATAATTGATAAGAGCGGCAGTGCCCCCGCTTGATTTTGATACATTCAGAACATAGCCGTTGCCTGTTTGATTTACGTTCAGTGCATCTCCGTTGCTATTCGAAATTATTTCGAATGCATTCGTACTGCTGGAAGTATTGTTAACTTGAAAAAGCCCTGCGCGTCCTGTACCGGAAACATAACTTGCAATACCATTACCTGAACCACTTGCAGCTAGTTCCAGCGATGGGCCGCTTCCATTTGATGTTGCATAAAGTGCAGAATTGGAATTAGTTGCGTTAACAATACTGAAATACCCGGCTTTCCCATTACCGCGATGAGTAGCAGAGAGGACGTTTGTACCATTGTTTGCTGCTGTGTTCTCAAAACTACCTGCAATACCTGTTCCCGTGTTTTTCAGGAAAAATGTAGGCAAATTAGAGGCAGCACTATCTGCATACGGTAGCAATAATTTTGAAGCCGTTGGATTTCCCCATGTTACATCAGCACCATTGTATATTATTACCTGACCTGTTGTGGCACTAATCGGACTTAATTTACCAAGCGAAATAGTTGAATTGGCAATATCATTGTTTAGAATTGACAAATCGAGAATCTTCTGCGATGTGACGGCATCGGTCGCTATCTTCGGTGGTGTTATTGCTCCGTCTAAAATTTTAGCGTTTGTAATTGCATTGTCAAGAATGTTCGTATCCTTTATTGCATTTCGCAAAATGCGAGGATTGGGGTAAGTACCTGTAAGATCTCCCCCCGCAGGACCTGTAGGTGTGAAATTTGTACCGGAAGCAAATTTGGAAAGTGTAAGTGCACCGTCCTGAATTTTAATCGATGTAATTGCTCCGTCGTCGATAAGATCTGTAGTTATGCCTTTTGGACGTACAAAGACACTCACATCACCGTCTGTACCGCCACCACCTAACCCGGCTCCGGTGATTACTGCTGTTATATCGCCTTTATTACCACCGCCCGAACCTCCCGAGGGAGTTCTCCATTCAACGGTAGTTCCTGTAGATGTAAGTACTTGACCGTTTACAGAACCGTCAGGTTTGATTTTAGAGATTGAAATACTACCATCGGGAATACTCATTGATTGAAATGAATACGGAGAAGCGGTAAGTCGTACACGGGGTGAAAGTTCTATTCCCGAGCTGATTAACTTGATACCCATCCAATATTGTTTGTCGAAGGGGATATTCAAAGGAGAATTAGTTCCTAAAATAACATTAAACAAGGCGTGTTCTACGGCGATATTCTGTGATTCTGTCCAAATAGGAGAGCCACCTGTTTCTTGCGTGTACATTGAAAAACCTATAGAATATGTGCCGTCCGGCAAAAGCGTACCGTCTGAGTTGGTAATAACACCCTGATACGACATTAGGCGTGGGATTTGGGAGTAGGATGCAGAGATTCCTATCAGGAATACTGCAAGAGCAGTCAGGATAAAAGTTTGTTTCATGGTGTGTTATATTAGGAATGTACGACAGCATAATTATACATAT
>CALMMI010000195.1 GCA_937868245.1 uncultured Ignavibacteria bacterium
ATCAATTTTCACCCATGTATCTCCATTGTCAGTGCTTCGAAATATCCCTTTTGTTCTCGATCCTGCGAAAAGTGTTGTTCCTACTTTAGCAAGTCCCCAAACATATCCAAACTCGTTCGACACCTTAACCCAACTATCTCCATTGTCCATACTTCGAAAAAGACCTGAATCCGCACCCGCAAAAACCGTTGAACCGTTTACCATTATCGAGTAAACAGACATTCCTTTCCTACCTACTTGTGACATACTTTTCCCGCTATTAGTACTGCGGTACAATCCTTCGTATTCTGCTCCGACAAATACCGTTGTTCCATTCGTACCAAAGGCGTTAACATCCAAAGATGTAATTCCTATCCTATTCCAATTTTCTCCATTATCCGTGCTACGGAACAAACCACCCATACCCCTATAATCCTCATTGTCATTAGGAAATCCATACCTGCCAAAATAGATAGTTGAACCGACTGTAGTAATTATAGGAACATTGAACCATTTATAATCTCCATAAACTAGCTTCCATGAATCGCCGTTATCTGTACTCCTATAAATAGTATCACGGGTTGTTGCAGCAAAAAGTGATGTTCCGTTTGATGTAAGCTTCAATGCACCTTTATCATTTATACCGTTACTGACTGCTGTCCAGGAATCACCGAAATCACTGCTTCGAAATATTCCTTTACTTTCAACTGAGGCATAAAGGTTTTCTCCCTGTACATTCAAACCAAGAATCTGATGCTCCCCGAGATTTTCATATCCAAATCTCCATGTTTTACAGGAATCTTTTGTATGATATACATCACCAAGCTCGGTTGCAAAAAACAAAGTAGTACCGCTTACTGCAATTGTTGTGGGTCTTTGTTTTGACGTAGAAACAGTATCCCAAGATTCTCCAAAATCTGTACTTCGTAACAGTGTTATAAATCGTGTGGCTGCCGGGATTCTACTTGTTAACAGATACACTGTTGTTCCCATTACTGCAGATGCATCTATATAATGATTAAAGATAGCCACTTTCACCCATGTTGCCCCATTATCCGTACTTCGAAAATAAACACCATCTTGAGCAGCTAAAAATGTTTCACCTACAACTGCCAGAAACGAAGTTCTCCCAAAAGAATAACTACCATTTAACTTCGCACGAATCCATGTTCCACCATCATCGGTGCTTCGATATATACCATCAGCCTTTGTACCAACAACAAGTACATTTCCCTTTGCTGCAATTTTATAAACTTCCCCTCCGTAGGGTCCGCCCGAAAGCTGCGTCCATTGCGCATTAGTTGTTACAAAAAATGCAAAAACACAAAGAATAGATGTAAAAATTGATTTCATGCTATGTACTTGAAAATAAATATTAAATAAATTTTAAACTCGTTCTGCAAAAATACAGTATTGATATATACCATTCAATTAAAATAAAATAGGGCGTAATACAATTACACCCTAAGTTAAAACGAAGCTGGCTTATAAATTAGATTCTGTTTGTAATTTATTTTATTATTCAACTACGGTTACCATCACCGCAGCCCTATTGCCCCCACTCTCAGCACTCAAGCAATACACCCCGCTCACCACCCCGTCAAGCTGCACTGTAAATTTCATTTCACTATTATCAAACTCCATCACCTTACCGCCTACAAGGGTAGAAACCGTATAATGCACCACCCCGTTTTCAGGTAAAGCCAATCCTTTCCTGTCAATCGTAAGTGAACCTGCAGTTGGGTTCGGGTAGCAGGTCAAAGTGGTTGCTGCCTGTTCACCCGTTGGGTTTTCCTCTACATCCAGTACATTCAAATCTGCTTTCCATATACCCGAGCCGGAGGTTGGCGCATATATCGTAGAACCGCTGATAAATATTGATCTGATATAATAATTCGGAAGGTTGCCGTTTGCAAGTTTCCACGTTACGCCGTTGTTGTTTGAATGATATACTCCCGAATCCGTCCCGATAAACAGATGATTGCCAAATTGCGCAAGCGAAAGGTAGTCGGATAGTTTTACGTCAATCGTTACTTTTTCCCACGAATTACCCGAATTTGTAGAGCGGAACATCCCGTCGCCATTGGTTATTGCAAAAATTGTTGAATTCGATACAGCTATCGCCATTACTACGTAATTCTCCAATCCTGCATTTACCGACGTCCAGTTATCACCGTTATTCGTACTGCGGAAAATACCGTCCGTTCCATTTACGGTAAAGATTGTTGAACCTATTGTTTCAATCGACCAAATTGTTTGCAGCGAAGGAAATCCCGTGTTTTTTTCCACCCACGAATCACCATTATCCGTACTGCGATACACCCCCGACTGACTTACCCCGGCAAAAATCATCTGTCCGCTTTTGCCAAAACAAACCACATCCGCAATCGGAAGTGCGCCGTTTGTTTCATCCCACGATGCCCCGTTATCGGTAGTGCGATACACTCCCAAATTTTCAAACGAAGCGAAAACAGTTCCGTTTGATTCCATCATATCATACGTGTATGTATCAATAAAATCAGGAACGGGCGCAGACCAACTTGCACCCGCATCCGTACTTGTGTAGATGCCGTTGGTGTATGTTCCGGCAAGCATCGTCGTTCCCGAGATTACCAGCGACGACACGTATTGATTCAGCAGCCCGTGGTTTGCCGCCTGCCAGCTTGCTCCTTGGTCTGTACTGCTGTAGAGACCTTCACCGTTGTAGGTGGAGGCAAACAGTTTAGAGCCGGCAGCCGTCAGATTAACGACAACCCTATCTGTCAAGCCGTTGTTTGTTTCCGTCCAAGTATCTCCGCCGTCCGAACTGCGAAAAACGCCGTTATGCTCCGTTCCGGCTAACACATATTGTCCGCTCCCCTCGAACGAAAGTACAGTTTCATCATCGATACCACCTTTTGCCGGACTCCATGTACTACCGCCGTCAGTGCTCTTGTACGCTCCATAGAGTCTGCTGCCTGCATATACAACCGTTCCGATTGCTTTTAAGGATTGCAGTTCCAACCCTTCCAAACCGCTTGAGGACTGCTTCCAAGTTTTGCCGTGGTCTGAACTGGCGAACACTCTTCCGCTATCAGCGGCGGCAAATAGTGCCTTTTCGGTTGCTGTCAGATGAAGTATATTTATAGAATTAAAGGCTGAACCCAACCATGTTAGCCCCATGTCAGAACTTTTATACACGCCGATTGAATCCAACGCAACGAACAGTATGGAATCCTGTTTGCACATTGATACAATAAGGCGATTTGCCAAACCTGTATTAACTTCCGTCCACGTGTCTCCATTGTCGGTGGAACGGAGCACCCCCCTGGAATAGGTAGCTGCAAAAACAGTAGTCCCTATTACCGAAAGAGCCTCTACATCAACGTTTGGCAAGCCGGTTACCGACCACGTTTCACCATTATCCGAGCTTCGGTAAACCCCACCGTTAAATGTCCCCGCAAAAAGTGTAGAACCTGATGCAACTATCGACTTTGCATACGCGCCGTACATCCCGCCGCCAAGCTGCTGCCACTGAGCGGAAAGCGGACAGAAACCAAAAACTGCAATGCAGAAAAATGTAACAAATATTTTCATATAATTCCTTTGGATATAATGAGGGATGTACGTTGAAAATTGATTGTGCAAAAATACACGGTTATGGTGAGGAAACCTACGACGGGGGGGATTGTTACAGTTGGGTAATTATGTCTTGGGGCGTATTATGTCTTGGAGTGCATTATGTCTTGGGGCGATGCCCCAAGCTTTGGTGTTACAGGCTTTCAGCCTGACCGTTAGGACAAATAAATTTATAATGTGACTATCTATTCAAAAAATAGACTAGCCTGAAGGGCTTACACACCATAGCTTGGGGCATCGCCTCAAGACTATGTTTGGGGCGTATTATGTCTTGGGGCATCGCCCCAAGACTGTTTCCCCAAGTAACCCCCAAAACAATCCACCCTTTATTCCTACATAAGAAATTCAAAACTCTTATTATATTCAATTTTCCCGAGGAATATTTCTGCAATTGACCCTGCGCGCAGCTTTGCTTCACTTGCCTTTGCGCCGATAAATTGTTCGTCAATATTTTCAACAAATAATGCCACCCAACGGTCGAAATGTTTGCGCTCAACCGGTAGTTTTGCATGGTGCATAAACGGACTGCCGGAATACGTATGTTCTCCTAACAAAACCGTTTGCCAGAAACGGTATATTTTCTCCAGATGCACTGCCCAATTATCTTTAATTACATTTTCAAAAATATCTTTTAATAAATCATCTTCCCTAACTTTTGCATAAAATGAATCAACCATTTGTTGTATATCTTCGATTGTTTCAATTTCCCTTTTCATGTTTTTAGCTCTCTTTACTATTCATAAAAATACGTAATGCCGGTCGTTTTCTTCCCCATAGACAGATGTATTGCGACTTCCCTTTAGACGGCAAACCAAAGACTAATAGTGTGCAGCCGTAACCGCTACATCATCCAAACCTGATTTCTGCAAATGTGGCGTTTATTTTCTACCGATATTGCATCCCTACGGGATTCTCTGCACCTGAATGTACCATCTTTACTATGCCACTCCTAATAGGTACGGACTTGAGGCGATGCCCCAAGCTGTGGTGTTACAGGCTTTCAGCCTGTCCGTTAGGTCATATAAATTTAGAGTGTATCAAATAAACATAAAATTGACAAGCCTGTAGGGCTTACACACCACAGCTTGGGGCATCGCCCCAAGACAATTTTGCGAAAACTCGCACCATTTGCGTTTTTATAAAAAAAAGACCTTCAAGGTTTTCGGAAACCTTGAAGGTCTGTATTGTCTGATTATCTCACTGCTGCCCCGACGGCAACGGGTGACCGCAAACCGCCGCCTAAAAACCGGACGCACCTATCCCGAAAAATCACACTGTGTCTGGATGTAATACCCTACAAATTAAATTCACTAATTTTTCGGAAGTATATGGTTTGTGAAGGAAATTGATTTTTTCTTGACTCACTATATCAGCCGATTGTTTCAGTCCGCTTACTACAATCACTTTCACCTGAGGATTCATTTTCTGGAGAATTCTAACTGTAGAAGCACCATCCATAATAGGCATCATCATATCTGAAATAACGAGTGCAATCTCCAAGCCATGCTTTGCGTATAGAGCAACTGCCTCCACACCGTCAGCTGCGGTTAGAACCGAATAACCGTGTTCTTCCAATGTAATTTTTG
>CALMMI010000196.1 GCA_937868245.1 uncultured Ignavibacteria bacterium
ATCAGTTGGATTGGCAGCGATCACTTTCTTACACTCTTAATTCTTTAGGAACAATTCAGCTTGAATTGCAGGTTAAATTGAGCAAGAAAGAATGGAGTGACCTCATTCAAATTAGAGCAAGTGTTGATGAGAATGCTAAGCTATTATTCAAAGAAGAAATAATTTCTAGTCTTCCCAATATACCTGTAATGATTTCATCAAGTATAGTCTTAAATAACATACCTAACTTTACACTACATCCTGAATTTTCCTTAATAATTGATGGAAGCTACTTTCCTACTTTTCCTCATCTAAATTCCATAAATTGGTTGGTTCCTAGAGTTCAATCAGTTTTAGACCACAGTTCAACAGCAAATTATCAAGCATTGTTTGGCAAACCTATCTATTTTGACTCCACATCTTCTATAGAGAAACAAGAGCAGTTTATCTCAAGGAATCAGTTAAAAGGTAGTACAAAAGGAAGTGCTAATATCCGAGCCAAACTCTATTACTTAAAGCAAGACAGTCCTGAACAGTATAACTATATTCAAAAAGAGCTACTCGATATATTCCCTGAATTGGATACTATAGATGTCATACTGGATGAAGATAATGGAGTCTTTCAATTTACGCTCTCTGAAACAATGCAATTCAACGGTAACACTCGAAACGTTAAGTACGATGTTTCAGATGTTGGATTGGGAATGCAAGAGTTCTTAGTAATCGCCTCCACAGTTCTTTTTCACGAACCATCGGTGGTTCTTATGGATGAACCGGATGCCCACATGCATCCATCGCTTGTAAAACAATTTGTTGAACTTCTTCGCAAACTTTCAGACCGGACTCAGTTCTTTCTTACCACACACAGTATTCCTCTCATTGAGGCAGTAGATGCTGAACATATCTATTTAGTTGAGTATAACCGTGAAACCAAAGGAAGTTTAGTAAGAAATCTTGAACATAAGGATAAGATTATAGAAGTTGCTGAAAGTATCGGCTTTGAAATTCCACAATTTCTTCGCACAATATCTCCTAAAGCATATGTGTTTATTGAAGGATCTTCAGATAAGGATTTATTACTTTCTTTTGCACAGAAAGGTAGGTATTCAGAAATGGTTAACGGGTCGTCAATTCAATTTATTCCTATGGGAGGTAAGGGCAACAGGTTCAAAATTGCTCAACTAATCGAAACGTTAGACGGACAGTTCTTTGATAAACCAATACTTGTGCTGCTCGACAGAGATGAAACAGATGAAAAGGAAATAGAGAAATTACGCGTTAAGTTTAAGGCAAATGCAGACAGACTCGTTTATTTACAAAAAAGACAAATTGAGAATTATCTTATTGATTCACAGGCACTATGCAGATTAATTGTTCAAAAAAGCAAGTATATCGATAGTAGCGATTTACCATCGGAAGATGTGGTAATCGAGAAAATAAAGTTGTTGTCAGAGAATCAACAAGATAAAGTCCTGTCCATGTTTCTTGAGGAGAAATTCAGAACTGCGACAATAATTTCTGATCAAGAGTTTAGGAAGATATTTGACAACTATTCCGATTTACCTATCGCCCATTTTGTATCGAAAATCAATGGTGAGATTGCAGGGAAATTCGTTGAACGCACTTCAATTTTGGGCTTAGAACATGGAACCATAGCTGAAAAATTCTATAATGAATGGAATCAATTAGAAAAACGATTGGATATGTGTGACGGAAGAGAATTGTTAAAGGAAATTAGAAAATGGATTCAGGAGGAATTTCGTCTATCATTCAGTAATGAAGAATTGATTCAGAATTTATCTGAAATTCCAAAAGAAATCGATGATATTCTTTTCAGAATCAGTCATCCGGAAACATTACTGCCAAATAATAGAATCTAATTAAAACTGAGATAGAGAAACCATTCTCTAATACCATCCCATGCAGCATTTCGTTCAAATCGCCCTTGCCTTACCTATCCACAAACAATTTACCTATGCCGTTCCGCCTGAACTGTGGCAGGAGCATCTTGTGGGCAGACGCGCCTTAGTTCCATTTGGCAAACGGACACTTACAGGGATAATCACATCAGAAAGCGCGGAATCAGAGACACGAGCAAAACCCATTCACGAAGTACTGGACGATTCTCCGATTTTCAGCCAGCGGCTTTTGGACTTTACAAAGTGGGTATCGGAATATTATTTTGCTTCATGGGGTGAAACGCTTAAAGCTGCACTGCCTCAGGGAATGTCGCCGCAAAGCATTCTAACAGTCAAACTATTACATCCGATTACTGACGAGGAACTTGCAGCAATTGCAAGACGTGCTCCAAAGCGTGCAGCATTGTTAAAGCTGCTGGCGTTGCATAAGGGAGCGGTATCAGTAGGTCATTTGCAAAAACAATTGAATACTGATTCAATCAGCGAGCAATTGGATGCTCTTGAACACGCCGGAATCATACGCTGTACTTTGGGTGTAGAGGCAGATATTCAACCCAAGATGCAACGTGCAGTCTTTATTAACCCGGCTGTACCGGCTTCGCAGGAAAATTTCAAGGCAATCCTAGATGAGTTAGACCGCAAAGCACCGAAACAAGCATTGCTGCTTAGTCATCTC
>CALMMI010000197.1 GCA_937868245.1 uncultured Ignavibacteria bacterium
CCCTGTGCCGTAGCATTAAGAACCCTATCCGCATCTTTGATTTTCTTACGGATTGCTTCTGTTTTGGCATCCGAAGTTTGCCCGTGTAAGGGAAACGTAAGCACAGATGCAAACAAAATGGTGAATAAAACTTTGAAAAAAGATTTCATGAGATTACCCCGAAATATATAGTAAGAAATGATTGTATTGCTTGTTAAACGGAATTTTACACTTCAAATTACAGCAATAATAGGAAATATAATAATAAAAATTTTCAATTTGCTTCGATTGTTCTTTTCTACGCATACGAAACACTCAGTATTTGCTATTTTTGTGTGTACGGCTTTGTATTTATTGGTAATTTTAACAGTTGAAATAGGAAGTGATATCTAATTGGTAATGATGACTACCATGGTAAAATCACAGTTGTTTTCTCAAATTCTTTTGATTTGCTTACAGTAATGCTATTCAAAACTTTCAGAGCAATTTTCGTATTGTTTTATACGAAACTCTCCTACACTATATAATAACACGAAACTGTCCAATACGTTTCACAATTTTAAAAAATTTTAGCAGTCTCATCGTAAACTTCAACCATATTTTATCGTCGTTTTTCTATCCGAAAGCCTCATTATGCGAATGAAAAAATTTATTGCACCTTCTATGAAAGAAGGCATTATCCAAATGAAGAAGGAACTTGGTGAAGATGCTGTAATTCTGTCAACTAGGAATGTTAAGGTAGAAGGAAGTGCAGATATAGTTGAAATAATCGCAGCGTTAGACGATCAACTTCTGGGTCAGGCAGGTGAGCTGCACGCTTCCGGTTCAAGCGAGAAATCAGCAGTAAAAACCACACAGGATAAAACTTCATCACCTTCACCTCATGTACAAAAAACTGTTTCGGCATCAAAAGCTGCAGCTGCATACTCACAACCTCATCAATCAAACGACGACGAGCAAAATATCAGCCAAGCAGCAACCCTTCTTCAGCTTAGGAACGATGTTCGGTGGCTAAGGGAAACTCTTACCACAGTTGCCGAAAGTATTCCATTCAGGTATGCAAACTCATTAAGTGCTGCCAACCGGGAAGTATATACTACGCTTCGCGGGCAAGATTTTCCTGACGACGAAGCACTGAGAATAGTAGGGCTTGCTTCAGCCAAAGGTACTGCCAACGATTCACCGGAAGAGATACTGTCTGCCGCACGTGAGATTATTTCCTCTGAACTCTCTCTTTTTCCTCCTCTGGAAGTACGCCCAACTTCCACAACAGTAGCCTTTGTAGGTACAACAGGAGGCGGGAAAACAACCACTATCACCAAACTTGCCGCAATATGTAAACTTCTCTACAAAGCTAATATTCTTATTGTTTCTGCAGATACTTACAAAGTTGGTGGAGCCGAACAGCTTCAAACATTTGCCTCCATTGCCGGAATTGCTTTCCATACCGCGTACAGTTCCCAGGAACTCCGGCAAATTGTAAAGCAAGAGTCCAAGCGTGACTTTATTTTTATTGATACAGTAGGACGCAGCCAGCAACGCCGTCAGCACCTATTGGAAATAGGAGCGTATCTGGAAGCTGCTTCGCCGGATATTACCTATCTGGTTCAAAGTGCATCTACAGGGGAACAGACTTTTCTTCAAACGTTGGAACGGTTCTCGGTACTTGAGCCGGATGCACTTATTCTGACCAAACTTGACGAGTCAGCCGGACTCGGAGGGATACTCACCGCTTTACGTCGGCATAAACTACCACTTGCTTACTATACAACAGGACAAAAAATTCCCGATGACATTGAAACAGCGCGAGCTGAACGTTTAGCTGAAATTGTACTCCCTCAATTATGAAAGAGCGTTTCCTTGTTCTAAAAGAGTTTTTCCTTACTGTCTATACATTAATAGATGAATTTGGAACGCGTGTAGCAAAGGAACATATATTTTTACTGGCTTCCGGGGTTGCTTTTAATATCATTCTGTGTATTATCCCGCTGTTGTTGGTTGCCTCCGCAGTGATTGGAGCATTTACCGATAGTGTAGCCCTTGGCGAAACTCTTAACCGCATCCTTTCCGACACCCTCCCTCCAAATCAGCTAAGTAGAGAGTTCATAGCTTCTACATTAAAGGAACTCCATATTGCATTCCAATTCAGTACACTCGCAGGATGGATCGGTGGATTCGGACTTCTCTGGACTTCTTCTGCTCTTTTCAGCACAATGCGCACCGGCTTAAATGCGATTTTCAGCATTAAAACTCCTAAGTTTTTCCTGATTTATAAACTTCAAGATATTGGACTTACCTTGGTTTTGATGGTATTGCTCCTGCTTTCTTCGCTGGTTGCCCCTATCTCTACATTTATCGGTTCTATTGGTCAGAATATCCTCCCAGCAAATATCTTTGGCTGGATAAGCGGTGCTACTGTACATTTGGTGGGATTGGCTTCTTCAGTTCTGTTCTTTTTCTTTGTCTATCAATTTATTCCAAACAAGCATTTACCCAGACGAATGATTTATACAGCAACGCTGCTTTGTACAGGTTTATGGGAACTTGCGCGGTTTGGCTTTGCCTGGTATTTGGAGAATGTGGGTGCATTCGGAAAAGTATATGGAGTGTATGCTATCGTTTTCACAATAGCTGTTTGGATATATTACTCAGCACTCATCACGTTGCTTTCGGCTGAAGCAGCCGAGTTTTGGTATGAAAAACATACCAAACGTTTGAAAAACGCAGCAAAGCCTGTTATCGGTAGCAAGAGTGATGAAGGGTAAGTTCGGGTGGGTAGGTAAACATCATAATGAGAAGTAAAAAGGAGTAATGAACGTCAAAATTCATTACTCCTTTTTACTTAAATATTGTCATTCTTCTTCCGTGAATCAATCGCCATCTGTTCCTTATAATCAATAATTTTCTGCATCAAATTTGAATCGCCTACGCTTAGTATTTGCGCTGCCAGTATCCCTGCATTTTTACCTCCGCCGATAGCAACAGTCGCAACCGGAACACCGGGCGGCATTTGCACGATTGAAAGCAAAGAGTCTTTTCCGCTTAATGCTTTTGATTGTACCGGAACACCTATTACAGGCAGAGGACTGAATGCGGCTATCATACCCGGTAAATGGGCTGCTCCACCTGCTCCTGCAATAATCACTTTTAGTCCGCGCTTATGGGCATTCAACCCATAATCTGCCATATCCGACGGAGTACGGTGTGCAGAAACGATATGCATCTCACAAGGAATTGAAAATTCATTACAGATTGCGGCTGCCTCGCGCATAACAGGCAAATCCGAATCGCTTCCCATTATTATTCCTACTAATATTTGGTTATCCATACTACACTGCAAAATAGTTTTGATATAATTATTCTGATAGTTCGGCTAGAATTGCTTCACGCTTTATAATTCCCCATAATTGATCACGTCCGTCACCCTTTACTGATGAATACGGAAGTACATCAACACAAAAATCACAGTATTTCACAACTTCTATCACTTGCGCCTTACGTTCTTCACGGAGTTTAGGGGAAATTTTATCTGATTTTGTAAGAACAATCACAAATTTTCTTCCTTGATTTTCGAGCCATTCAATAAGGGCAAGGTCACTTGCCATCGGGTCGTGGCGGCTGTCGATTAGCACACAAACTAGTGCAAGTTGAGGTCTTTTTTCCAAATAGGTATAATTGAACTGTGACCATTCATTGCGTTTATCCCGCGAAATCACTGCGTAACCAAACCCCGGCAAATCTGCAAAAATCCAACGTTGCTCTATCCCAAAAAAATTAATCTGTTGTGTTTTACCGGGAGTAGAGCTTATATGTGCCAGATTCTTCCGTGAAACGATGCTGTTCAGTAGTGAGGATTTCCCAACATTCGACCTCCCGATGAAGGCAACTTCGGGCAGTGGGGACTCGGGAAATTGCTGTTCTTTGGCTGCTCCAACCAAAAAAACAGCTTCATAGATTTTCATCATACAGTCAATGGAATTGAAAAGCAACGGTAAAAAAGCAAAACGCCGACCTTAATTATTAAGTCAGGCGTTTTGTGTTGTGCAAAAATAGCAAATTCTATGAGTTTTCAGTGCATAAGTATAGAGTGAATATCCTCAGCATACATTTTGCACTATGTATCATACTCTTTTTACAATCGGGTACTGATAGTTTCTCGTTCGATACTATCTGTAATCCCTATGTTTTTTGTTTCTTCTTCTTAGCAGCAGGAAACAGGATATTATTCAATATCAAACGGTAGCCAGGAGAATTTTTGTGAAGCGACAAATCAGTTGGCGGATCACCGATTGCGTGTTGATAGTCCTCAGGGTCATGCCCACCATACCATGTAAATGTCCCACGCCCTACATTCCCGTGAATATACTTGACCTCATCTGTTCCATCTTTCTCGCCGAGCAAAGTAACAGATTTCTTAATAATCCCCTTGTGAAAGCCTGTTGTTTGACCAAGAAAGTTATGCACTACATTTGCATGGCACTGTGTAAGCATTGTAGGGACAGGATCGTACTTTGCCGAAAAATCGAAGAGGGTGAAGTAGTCGTTATCATTAACATTAGCACGTGTATTGGCATCCACATCAATTGTTGAATACTCATACTTCATCGGATCCATATACAGTTTAAAATTCTCGAATGCGAATGTACGTGTAAAATCAAGTTTACTGTTTGCATCCGGGTCTGCCCCGTCGCCGTCGTACATCTGTTCGCAAATATCAAGATTTTGGGCTGCAAGCGAAATATCATAACTATCGGTGGCGCTGCACATAGCAAAGATAAAACCTCCGTTTGTTACAAAGTCTCTTACTTTTTCGGTAACTGCACTTTTAAGTTGCGAAACTTTCTTGAACCCAAGTTTTTTTGCCGTGCTTTCCAAAAGTGCCACCTGCTGGATATACCAAGGAGCGGCTGCGAAACTTGAGTAAAACTTTCCGTATTGCCCGGTAAAGTCCTCGTGGTGGAGGTGAAGCCAGTCGTAATCTTTCAGTTTATCTCCTATAACTTCTTCGTCCCATATTTTGTCGTATTTTACTTCTGCATAATCTAATGCCAACGTAACGGCATCGTCCCACGGACGTGAGCCTGGTGGTGTGTACACAGCAATTTTAGGTGGTTTTTCCAATCGCACGGCATCCATATTTGTATTTTCGCCTTGTACTTCCGAATAGATTGAAGCAGCAGTCGCGCCGTCGATTTGTTCAAAATACACGCCCCTAATTCTGCACTCGGCGGCAATATTATCTGCATAATCCATTATAAATGAACCGGCACGGTAATTAAGCAGCCAATCAATTTCAACATTTTTTGTAAGTCCCCAATACGCAAGACCATACGCCTTTAAATGATCTGTTTGTGATAAGTCCATTGGTATCAAAAGTTTTTGAGCCGACACCGAAGAACTTGCCACGAGCATCAACAAAAAAACAAGGCGGCATGATTGTTGCCGAAACAAAATTTTTATCATTATGAAATTCTTTCTATATTTAACGGTCGGAAAATGGACTTGGTACTGCTATTTACATGAGGTTAATATGTTCTAACGTGAAACCCACCGGAATATTTTTTTACGATTAGCTCTATTTTACGACCGAATATCCGACAAGGGAACTAATATCCCGAACCTTTCGATAAGAAATTCTCAAATATGACAAATTTTACTTCTTTCCGTTCTGTATTCTCAAATAGCCGAAACATAATTTGGACTATAGTATTCCTTTTTTTTGTACCTATTTTAGCAGATTCTTTAATTGCAAAAACCAACTCTCAACAAAAACCTCGTAAACCTGCAAGTGTATTAGTAAAAAAGCCCAAAGAGTATGTTACTCCCGTAGATCCTAACTTTACGCAATGGGCTTCAAGAATTGTATTCGTAAGCTCTTCATTTAATGAACACGGTCCGTTTTCAGCTGAACAATTATTAGGGAAGCCCAATCTTTATTCGTATCAAAGCTCTCAAAATCCATGCGCTTGGGCTGCAAAATTTGAAGACAGGGAAAACCAAAAGGAATTTGCAAACCGGGTTGAAATTATCCGTGTAGCATTCCAACAGCCTATGTATGCCGGACAGATTGCAGTTGTTGAAGCACTAAACCCCGGAGCTGTCGGGCTTGTAATTGTTCACGGTGAGGACGGCGAAATGGATACTGTTTACCAATCTGTTCCGAGTCCGGTTGGCACGGATGGACGGGTATTAAATATTTTTTTCGAGCCGCCAAGTTTTAGAATTACAGATATTGAACTTCATGTCTATACCGGTGCAGTACCGGATTGGAATCTGATTGATGCAATAGCTCTCAGTAACGCTC
>CALMMI010000198.1 GCA_937868245.1 uncultured Ignavibacteria bacterium
AATGCAGTTATTCCAACACTTGCCCCGTCATCAGTATTGAGAGTTTCGAGTGTTCTGGTTGATTGGTGCGATCCACTTGGAATAAGAGCGTTCAACCCTTTTCCAAGACCCAAGGCAGTTTTCATTGCTTTCGCCATATTTTTATGCAGCCACGTTAATATTATTTCGAGTTAAAATTTCATGAGCCAATTGCAGATAATTCTGTGCTCCCAAACATAAGGCATCGTACAAAAGAACAGGTTTCCCATGGCTCGGCGATTCCGAAAGCCGGACATTTCGCGAGATAATCGTATTACAAACCTTATCTTCAAAATGCTTCCGTACTTCCTCCACCACCTGATTCGAGAGACGTAAACGACTATCGAACATAGTAAGCAATACTCCCTCTATATCCAGTGATGGATTCAAGTGTCTGCGTACAATTGAGATTGTATTGAGTAATTGACCTAATCCTTCAAGTGCATAATACTCACACTGCACCGGTATCAACACTGAGTCTGCCGCTGTAAGTGCGTTCAACGTAAGCAAACCGAGTGAAGGCGGACAGTCTATTATAATAAAACTATATTTTTGACGCAGGGTTGCAAGTGCGCTTTTCAGAGCCATTTCACGGTTTTTTACATTCACCATTTCAATTTCAGCACCCACCAAATTGATATGGGAGGGTACTACATCCAGATACGGCATTTGTGACTTTAAGACCGCTTCAGAAATCGGCAAATTTTCTACAAGAACTTCATATACTGTTTTGTCCACACCTTCCATGTCAATCCCCAAGCCGTTTGTTCCGTTGGCTTGCGGGTCAATATCTATAAACAAAGTGGGCTGTTCGGTAGCGGCAAGCGAAGCGGCAAGATTCACCGAAGTTGTAGTTTTACCCACACCGCCCTTTTGATTTGCAACCGCAATAACTTTTCCCATTGTACATACTCCTTTTAGCGGGTGTTTCTAACCCGTCTTTTATTTTCTAAAATGGTGTTTCGTTCAAAATTCACCACAAAATTACCGTAATTTTAGCGGTTACCCAATGGTTATTCTCTTTTATGGGATTTAAATAACCTATCAAGTAGTCGGAGGGAGGGCAGCCTGGGCTGCAATCATTTCCATATATGCAATATGTTCAGGTAATTGCTTGTGTGTTCCGTCGCAAAAAGGTTGTTTTCCGCTTTGTTTACATGCGCACCAAGAATATTTTCGGGCTTCTGTAATTTCCACTTCAACGGGTAGGAACTCTGTTCCGATATGTGAGTCGTCGCAAAATGGTTGAGTTTTTGATAATCCGCATGAGCACCATTTATATGTTCCGGGTTCCATTTCGAGCGGTATTGATTTTATTCCTGCCAAGGTTGGTTTGTTCACGTATTACTTTCTTTTATGGTCAATTTTAGTTATTTGAATATACTTTACTTCTGGGTTACTTGTTGTAACACACAATTTTGACAACTAGTTCCTTACTCTGCTGGATGAAAGTTGGCAAGTAATTGAACCCTTCGACGGGCTCTGGGTGACGAATTTTACTTGTCACACTGAGCCCGTCGAAGTGTTAGATACTTACCTTTTTTAGAAAGCAACAATCATCTTTTAAAGTCTTTCTAAAATATAGTTTCTCTACTTTCATCTTAGAGCAACTATCCTTCCTCACATCTT
This sequence comes from uncultured Ignavibacteria bacterium, assembly GCA_937868245.1. Taxonomy (GTDB): domain Bacteria; phylum Bacteroidota; class Ignavibacteria; order Kapaibacteriales; family UBA961; genus JADJXV01. Next base: position 1,648 of record CALMMI010000198.1, read on the forward strand.
ATCCGGCGCAGAAATCCCAAGGATTTTCAATCCGTTATTCAAAACTATCCGCGTAATTTCCAGAAGTTTAAATCGTGCAGAACGTAAGTTCTCCTCTGCTCTTACAATCGGACATTCATGATAAAATGTATGGAAACTGCTTGCTACTTCACGCAAATACTCCACAATCATTTGGGGTTCCAATTGATGTGAAGCACGTTTGATAGCCTCCGGAAAACGCTGTAAAGCACGGATTAACTGCCACTCTGCGGCATGGTTAAGCAGACTAAAATCCACATTTCCGAGTGTTGATATTTCTTTTCCGGCTGCATTAGCGAAAATGCTCGAAATACGGGCATGTGCATATTGCAGATAGAAAACAGGATTACGGTCACTTTGCTCACGAGCCAAACTTAAATCAAACTCCAGATGGGTATTAATCCCTCGCATAATAAAGAAGAACCGAACGACATCTGCGCCAAGCTCTTCGATCAAATCATCAAGTGTATAGCTCTTTCCTGTTCGCTTCGACATCTTGACCTGTTCGCCGTTTTCGGTAAGTGTTACGAACTGATAAATAAGCACTTTAATTTTGCTTGAATCTAGTCCTAGGGCTTTCACCCCTGCCATTACATCCGGAATAGTTGCAATATGGTCTGCACCGAATATATCAACTATTAAATCAAAACCACGTTCAATTTTATCACGGTGATAGGCAATATCAGGCAAACGGTAGGTTGGCTCTCCGCTTGATTTTACAATCACCCGGTCGGTGAGTTTTTCATCGATTTTCGAGAGGGCAATCCAAATTGCGCCGTCTTTATCGTATGCAAGTCCGGCAGCTCCTAAATCCTCGATAACCTTCTTTACTTTTCCGGTGGTATAGAGTGAGTCCTCGTTATAATACACATCTTGCTTCACATTCATTTTATCCAATGTGCGCATGATAGCGGCAAAGCACCATTTTTCACCTGCCGAGCGGAAGACTTCAAGAGTTTCTTTGGTGTCATCTAATAATGAATCCGTATGTTGCTCAAAAAGTTCATCAGCTATAAGCTGGATATATGTTCCGTGATAGCCGTCCTCGGGAAACGGATAGTTGCTTTCACCTGCTTTGTGATGGTATCGTGCACGAATCGACAGTGCAAGATTATTCATCTGGTTACCGGCATTATTAAAATAATATTCACGGGTAACTTCGTGTCCTGTCCACTCCAAAAGATTTGCAACCGTATCACCGATTGCAGTATTCCGCCCATGACCTATATGAAGCAAACCTGTTGGATTTGCACTCACATACTCAACATTTACTTTCAGACCTTTTCCCGAAGTGGTGCGACCATAATCATTATGCTGTTCACCCATTTCAGCAAGGGCAAGCTCATAATACTTTGCTCCGAACCGTACATTGATAAACCCTGCTCCGGCTATCTCGAAATGAGAAACAATACCATCTTTAAACGACAGCTTTTCGATAATTTCCTGAGCAATTGTACGCGGTGGTTTGCCAAGTTTCTTTGCAAGCAGCATTGCAATATTAGTCGATAAGTCGCCATGTGCAGCAACTTTTGGAATATCGAATGTAAGGATGGAAACGTCTTCTACACCTATGGCTTGAAGAGCCTTCTCGAATGGTTTTATGATATAATCGTACATCATGGTGATATTCTTTACTCCGTTTCTTCAAGTTCTGTATCAACCTTTTCTTTAGCTGTTTTTTCCTTCAATGCTTTCACCTTAGAATCTTCTGTAAGCATAAAGAATTCAGCATCACCCCATAATTTCTCAAGTTTATAGAATTCACGCGCATCAGTATGCATTATGTGAACAACTACATCAAAGAAATCGACAATTATCCAGTTGCCGCTGTCCCATCCTTCGGATTTCGCTGTTCCGTCTCCGGCTTCCTTACCGCCTTGCATCACATTAGATGCAACGGCATTTACTTGAGTATCGGAGAGTGCAGTACAAATAACAAAATAATCGGCAGGTGCGCTTTCGATTTTTGTTAGATTAAGAATAAGTATATTTTCCGCTTTTTTTTCAGCGGCAAGTTGAGCGCAGAGTGTGGCGAACCCCTTTACAGTGCGTGGTTTTTTAACGATTTTAGACAAAATAGAATCTCCTTTTTTCAAGAGAATAAAAATAGAATATGTTTTTACTATAGAATGACACTCATGTAAATATCTGAGTGTATGTTTCATCGAAACGGCTTTAGTGTCCTGTAATCTTTCCCTAATACAACCGACGACCGAAGATACAACGAGGAATCAATATCAGACTGTATCAAACTGTCGGGTACACCAAGAGCAAAAGAAACTTGCTTTGCTGAATTCATATCCCCGACACGGTCAATAACAAAAGATTTTTCAACAGGAGTTTCGTAATTATTTATTTCAACAACATCGAATCCTCTGTTCCGAAAATAATCCATTGCTTTACTGGCAATCTTTTTTTCACCAGCACCATTCAGAATATTTATCTGGATATACTTTTCAGAAGCTGTTCTCCCCTTCCCTTCAGGAATTTCAGCAACAACAGGGTGGGAGAAAACAAACCGGAATAATAATGATAGAATCATTACAACCACAGTTCCGAGCAGCACAAGAAAAATCCAAAGGCGAACAGCAGTTGCCGTACTTATTTTATACCACTCTTTAAGTTTTTTCATTGCTCAAAATGAACAGTATGCTTTTTAAGGTATTTATAAAGCAACTTTCTTGCTCTGAAAAGATGCGCTTTTACAGTACCAAGCGGAAGATTTAACTTTTCCGCAATTTCCTGGTAATCCAATTCATCTTCATGCCGCATTTTTATTATTTTTTTATACTTTGGCGACAGCGTTGCAAGTGCTGCATCAAGTATTTTCTTCCGTTCGCTATCCAAAACATTTGTATCCGGCATAAACGAAGAATCGGGTATTTCGAAATGATAATCACCGTCTTCATTTGAATGTGCTTTATCTATAGAGAACGCTTGCAAACGTCGTCTGCGTAAAAAATCAATACATGTATTGGAGGCGATACGATATAACCATGCCGAAAAAGCATAATCGGACTGATAGGAGTTGATTGCCGTAAATGCTTTAATGAAAGAATCTTGCACCAAATCTTCAATATCATCGTCGTTCCGAATCATTTTCCTGATTAGAGACGTGATGAGCCGGGAATATTTTTTTTGTAGGTGCTGAAAGGCGTTTGAATCACCTGATTTGATTTTTTCAATAACAAGAATATCCTCTTCCATCGAGAGTCGGTACTGCTCATCATCGGTAAATTGCTTACTTTTCGTCATAGAATTCAAATAAACAATGCAAACAACAGGAATTAGTAGGAAATGCTAACGAAAGAATGCAAAATACTGCTTACTTTCCGGAAAATCAAGAATACCGAACGGAAAGACGTTATAAATCAAACAAACTTAATAAAAAAAGCCGAATACCTCTTAATCCGTGAAGCATCCGGCCCATGAGAAACATAATGCGGAAAGGGAGAGATTCGAACTCTCGGTACCCTTTCGAGTACACACGCTTTCCAGGCGTGCCAATTAAACCACTCTTGCACCTTTCCTTATTCTTATACAGCAAATATACGAAATTTTCCGGTAACAGAAAGGGGGTTATCGTGTTATTTGAGACATATAGTGGATACTTTTTGTCTTTTACTAAACGTACTCCATCTAATTTTTAGTATAAAAAAGTGTAAAAAAAAAGAGAAAGTGTGTTGGAATGATTTTTGCCGTTGGGGAAGTCAGTAAAATTTTGTAATTTTCCCGTATAGTGTGCGTAGATTCACATGTTTCACGATGAATTTGCCACATTGAAAGTAAGGCATTTTATGAATACATTCCGACGTAAATTACTTGGGGCTACCATCGGATCATTAGTAGGGGGGCGGCAGATAGCTTCCGCAATGGTTCAATCCGGAGGTGAGGGCAGAGAGTCTAATTTTGAAATTGATTCAAAAATTATTCCGCGCCAAAACATCCTCCCACCAGCCTTAAAAAAAGGTTCAGTTATCGCTATAACTGCTCCTGCGAGCGGTATCAATCTTGGGGAAATACAGGACGGAGTAGATGTATTGCGCTCTTATGGTTGTGAAGTGGTTATAGGAAAAGCCATTTATAAAAAATATGGCTATTTATCGGCACCTGACCAAGAGCGCGCAGCTGAATTCATGGAGTTTGTAGAACGTCCGGACATCAATTGCATCTTATGTGCTCGCGGCGGCTACGGTGTGATGAGGATTCTGCCGATGTTGGATTTTACTGCAATTAAAAAAAACCCTAAAATTATCATTGGCTACAGTGATATTACGGCGTTACTAATTGCAATCTATAATCAAACTAAAATCGTAACATTTCACGGTCCGGTTGCATCTTCTACATTCGACTCCTTTACGCTCGATTATTTTGTTAAAACATTATTTAGGTCAAAATCATCCGAAATCCCGGAGCCCGTATCCGAACTATCTTTTGCTCCGATAACGTTTTCGGACTCTCGATTAATAACGCTTACGGGCGGAACAGCTCGCGGACAGTTAGTGGGCGGCAATTTGGCAATGCTTGTGAGTACTCTCGGCACTCCTTATGAAGTTGACACAAAAGGTGCAATTTTTTTCATTGAGGAAGTTTCCGAAGAGCCGTATAAAATCGA
>CALMMI010000199.1 GCA_937868245.1 uncultured Ignavibacteria bacterium
CAAAAACCAGGTGGTGATTGAGCATTCCCCAACCCTTGCGATGGGTAATCTTCCGGCAGATGAAGTACGCCATTCGGTGCAATGTTTGAATTACACGAACAATGAATTCAGCTATAAAGTTACTTCGGACAAGGCGGGTATCCTCTGCTTTAGCGAAATTTGGTATCCGGCATGGAAGGCACAAATTGACGGGTCTCCAGCTGAAATCCTTCGTACAAATTATAGTTTACGCGGTGTGGAAGTTCCCGCAGGTGAACATACGATTACTATGAAATATGATTCGGATACGTTTAAGACAGGTGCATGGGTTTCACTTGCTTCACTTGTGTTGTCTCTTGGGGCTATTGGATTTTTTAGGGTGAAGGAGAAGAATTAGGCAACAATCGATGCAATGTTTATATAAATAGTTTACTTGTGTTTGTCATTCGGAGTACCTGATAGTCGCAGAAGCTGCCTACAAAATAATACAATGACATAAAAAATAAAACAATTATGCTTGTCATTCTGAAGGAGTCTTCGACTGAAGAATCTCCGTTAGTGTATCCGACTATAAGGTTTCACGTCCTAACGGAGATTCTTCACTAACGTTCAGAATGACCGGCCAAAAGAAATGTCATTTACAGGGAGTCCTCGACCGAAGAATGACAGGTTGTTGACTATTTACATCATTCAAGATTACATCTAAAGCTGACACTAATTTAAAGTAAGCTTAAGCTTATATTTTTTTGTCATACACTTTACCCACATCATCATGGCTCACAAAAAATTCCCGCGTGTAGTAATAATAGGTGCCGGCTTTGCTGGAATCAACGCTGCAAAAGCTCTCGCGAAGAAACCCGTTGATGTCATAATTATTGACCGGAATAATCACCATTTATTCCAACCTCTTCTCTATCAGGTTGCTTCTTCTGCACTTTCTCCCGGAGACATTGCCTCACCAATCCGCACGATTTTTCGAGGTAAGCCCAATATTTATGTTGAAATGGACGATGTGACGGCGATTGACACCAAGAACCAAGTCGTAAAACTCACTGAACAAGCTGATATTGCTTACGACTATCTCATTGTCGCCCCCGGTACACGTCATTCATATTTTGGTAACCCTGAATGGGAACAATTCGCTCCCGGCTTAAAATCATTGGATGATGCACTCAAGATTCGTGAAAAAGTTCTTCTCTCGTTCGAACAGGCAGAACACTTGGTAGGTACTGATGAAGTATCAAAGTATCTTACTTTCGTTATCGTTGGCGGGGGTCCTACCGGTGTAGAAATTGCAGGTGCTCTTGCAGAAATAGGTTCACGGACTATGCTTCTCGACTTCCCAATGTTGAGTAGTAAGGATATTAGAATTTACCTTGTAGAAGCAACTGACAGGATTCTTTCTGCGTTTCCTGAAAGTTTGTCTGTTAAAGCCCTCCAAAGTTTGGAGTCACTCGGGGTTCGTGTTATGCTCAAAGCAAAAGTAGCAAACATTACCGATCACAATGTGGAAATTGCATGGGAGCATCATAAGGAAACAATAGCAACATCCAATGTTATCTGGGGTGCAGGAAATGCAGCTTCACCCCTTCTGAAGACATTAGGAACACCTCTTGACAAATTAGGGCGGGCAATTGTCAATTCCGACTGTTCTTTGCCTGATTATCCAAATGTATTTGTTGTCGGCGATGCAGTTCATTTTGAAGACAGCAAGGGCAATGTTCTTCCGGGTGTTGCGCAAACAGCCATTCAGCAAGGACGGTATGTAGCATCAGTAATAGCTAAGAAAACTCCAAAGGAACACCGCAAACCGTTTGTTTATAACAACAAAGGAGTTATTGCGACAATAGGACGGGCAAAAGCAATAGCACTAATTGGGAAATTACAGCTTTCCGGTATAGTAGCATGGTTGATATGGGCTGTAATTCACGTTTTTTCACTGATAGGCTTTCGCAATCAATTCAGAGTGATGACCGAATGGTTGTGGTATTATATTACTTATAATCCGGGCGCACGGTTGATTATCCGTTCTAAATTGAAAAAGGATTCAATTAAGTGATGTTTTAAGATTTTTTTATTTACGCACGTTGCTTGCTGTTATCCAGGGTGAATCAAATAAATGTTTTGAATCATTCCTATGTTTTCTCATATCGACAGCACAGTCATTATCAAAGGTAGCGAATACTTTTTTTTTTTATATAATTGCCGGTAGTTTATCATTCTCATGAGATACAATCCCAAACTATGACCTACGAAGAATTACAACAAATCCTCAGCAAAGCAGGACTTGAAGTCCGATACTACAATCTTGATGAGTCTGAGAGGCTGTGCAATGTAATAAACCAGGCTATTGAGAACGAAGAACTAACCAATGATGAGAAGACCTCCCTTCGGTTCAGGGTGCTGCACATATCCGGTCTGATTTCATCCAACAGAAATCAGTTAATGACTGCTCTCGAGAAGTTTAATGAAGCCTTGTCAATTGCCTTACTCCAAAAAAGCCGAACAGGTGAATCTCGTTTGCTTGATGAAATCGGTGGTGTCTATTGGCGTTTATCCGATTATCCGAGAGCATTGGAATATTATCATAAATCTCTGGCTATAACCGAAGAACTGGGTGTTCAGCACGACATAGCAAAGGTACTTGCAGATATTGGGCTAGTGTATATGAATCTGGAGGAATATAGCATGGCACTGAACTATTATCTGAGAGCTTTAGCTATTGCGGAAGCCGAGCATGACAAAGCCTCCATGACAATCTACCTGGGAAATGTTGGGAATGTGTATGGTGCAATGGAAGATTATGAACGCTGCCTTGAGTATAATCTAAAAGGTCTTGCGATTGCAAAGGAACTTGGAAGTTTACGTAGTGTTTCCTCTAAAACCAGCAATATTGGAATCGCCTATAGTAGGTTGAACGATTATCACAAGGCGATGGAACATCATCGTGAAGCGTTATCAATTACTGAAAGTCTTGGTGATAAATATGGAATCTCAATATGTTTGATTAATATGGCTGACCTTCTCTCGATTGAAGAATATGAAGAATACGACCTACTCAAAGCGATTGAATATGCCCTTTCCTCCCTTCGTATTTCTGAAGAAATTGGCGACAAGCACAATCATTGTATTACCCTTCGAAAATTAGCAGAAATATATAAAAAACAAAAGTCGTGGGAGTTGTTCGCGTTGTCGCTTGAAAAACACCATATCCTTGATAAGGAAATCCAAAGTGAAGACACAAAGAGAATCGCAGACAAATATGCGTATGAACTCCAAATAGTAGATAAGGAAAAGCAAATCGCTATTGAACAGACGCGTAATGAAGAAATCAGAAGACAACAGCATATTCTGGAGGAGCAAGCTGCAAAAATCCAACTTACCAACACCGAACTGCAAGAGCGGAACATTGAACTGGATAACGCCTACCTCCAATTATCGGAGCAAGCCGCTAAAATTCAATTGAAAAACACTGAATTGCAAGAAGCAAACATTGAACTGAACGCTGCTAATCTGAAACTTGAAGAAGCAGGAAGATTCAAGATGAAGATTCTTGGAATTGCGTCGCACGATCTTAAAAATCCGATTGCAGGGATTAATTTATCGGCAGAAGTGTTGATGAGATACGAGAAGTTATCCCCTCAATCTACCAAGATGATGAAAAACATAATGAATTCATCCAAACGTATGTTGGATATAGTTGTTAATCTTATGGACGTTTCAGCTCGCGAACTTGGTGAGATTAAACTTACGCATACCAGCTTTGACATCAACTCACTCGTAGAAGATATTTCTAAGGAATATCTAATGCGCGCTACTGAAAAAAAACAGACGTTGGAGTTTGTAACAGATGGTGCATGTACTGTATTCGCTGATGAGCAATGTATGCGTCAGATATTCGATAATCTTATCAGTAATGCCATTAAATATTCCCCTCTGGAAAAACTCATTACTATATCAGTTACCCCTACAATAAAAAAAGTGAAGATTGCCATCGCCGACCAAGGTTTGGGATTAAGCGCAGAAGATAAATCCCTCATGTTCCGTGATTTTCAAAAACTATCCTCGAAACCGACAGGCGGGGAAAGTTCTACAGGACTCGGTTTATCGGTGGTAAAACACCTTGTAGAGCTACATGGCGGTAAAGTGTGGGCAGAAAGCGAAGGTAAAGGAATGGGTAGTACTTTTTATGTAGAGCTACCAATCATAGATTAATGTAAAAATATCATTATAACTGTGAAAACATTAAAACATTAGGCACAAAACATCATTTGATTTATGTCCAACGAAGAATTTCAATCTCAACTTGAAAAAATTCTGCACGAGCAGAATCAACATAATTACAAATTAGCCAATGAGTTATGTGCATCACTTGTCAACCAAGTTGAGCATCTTCTGCAAACAGAACAATATGAGAATAGGATTGATGTTATTGTTATGAATGCCCGTGCATTAGCATTGATGTCTGAAATTTTGTTATATCTGGGTAATCCTACTGAGTCATTGGTATTTTCACTAAAGTCCTTAACCTATGCAAAAGAATCCGGCAACAAACAACGAATTGCATTATTACTAAATTTTATTGGAAAAATTTACGCCGAACTCTCTGAATATGAACTTGCTTTAGAGTTTTATACGAAAGCAATAGCCTTTTACAAAGAACTTGGCGATCGACTAAATGAAGCATATTCAATAGGTAATATTGGTATTCTTCATCAAAACCATGCTGACTATGCAAAGGCAAAAGAACACTACCTACTTGCACTTGAAACTTACAAAGAACTGGATTCAAAAGGAGATATTGCAGTTGTATATGTAAATTTAGGACTTGTCTATCAAAATACTTCAGAGTTTCTAAAAGCCTTAGAGACATATTCAAAAGCACTCGAAACGTTCGAAGAGCTTGGAAATCAGGTTGCAATCTCGATTGTAACAGGCAATATAGGAATCGTTTTTGATCATTTTTTAGATTATGACCGTGCCTTGGAATATCTCAATAAATCACTGGAAATAAAAGAACGGCTTGGTATGCAATCATCAGTCGCTTTAGTGAGGGGGAATATCGGGGATATCTACAGAAAGCTTAAAAATTATCCTCTTGCTTTGGAATATCTTTCGAAGGCACAAGCAGTTCATGAAGAAGTTGGAAAAAAAATGGAAGCCGCATTATGGACAGCAAGCATGGCAAAGATCTATTTTGAACTGGAGGAGTACAATATAGCCTTGGAGTTTTTATTGAAAGCTCTGGCTGTCCATGAACAGCTGGGTAGGAAAGCAGAAATTGCAAAGTTAACCGGTGATATTGGATTGATTTACGCAGAAAAGAAGTTCGATGGTTTTGACCGTACTAAAGCTGAAGAATATTTGCTTCAAGCTATTTCGATGCATGAAGAGCTTGGAGTAAAACACCATTTAGGTTCAGTATGTAAATCACTTTCTGAACTTTATGAGAATGAAGAACGATGGAAAGAATCCATTGTGTATTACAAGAAGTACCATGAACTCGAAAAAGAAGTACTCAGTGAAGAATCAAAAAAACAAGCAGATAAATTTGCATACGAACGGCAAATTTCTGAACAGGAAAAAAGAATTGCAGTCGAACAGGCAAGGAACGAAGAAATCCTGCGACAGCAGCAAATTCTGGAAGAGCAAGCTGCAAAAATTCAACTAAAGAATACCGAATTACAAGAAATCAATATTAAATTGGATTCAGCAAATTATCAACTCACTGAACAAGCTGCCAATATTCAACTTAAAAATACTGAATTACACGAAAAAAATATAGAGCTTAACAATGCAAACCGCCAACTTGAAGAAGCCGGTAAGTTCAAGATGAAAATTCTGGGGATAGCATCTCACGATCTTAAAAACCCGATTACCGGCATTACTATGTCGGCTGAAATACTAATCAAATATGCTTCCCTTCAACCGGATGTTGTAAAGAAACTGCAAATGATAATGTCCACGTCCAAAAGAATGTTGGATATTGTGGTAAATCTGATGGATGTGTCGGCGCGTGAACTTGGAGAAATTAAAATCTCGCGTTCAACTTTTAATATTAGTACACTTATAAAAGATATTACGAACGAATATCAAACCAGAGCAATGGAGAAAAAACAAACTTTAGAATTTTATTCTGAAGGTAACTGTGTAATTAATGCTGATGAATTCTGCTTACGCCAAGTGTTCGACAATCTTATCAGCAATGCAGTTAAATATACAGAACAGGAAAAAGCGATACACGTTTCTGTAATTGCAACAAAGGAAAATATTAGAATTGCTATTGCCGATCAGGGACAGGGCTTGAGTGAAGAAGATAAAGCCCTCATGTTCAGGGATTTTCAGAAACTCTCGGCACGACCTACCGGGGGCGAAGGGTCAACCGGGCTTGGTTTGTCGGTAGTAAAGAATTTGGTTGAACTTCATGGCGGTAAAGTGTGGGCAGAAAGCGAAGGTAAAGGAATGGGCAGTACGTTTTATGTTGAACTGCCGGTGTAATTATCAACCTTTATTCTTTCTAATCTTTTCAACTACATACCTTTCTGCAATATCTGCAACCATAATCAGAACCACTCCTAACATCATGCCTTCTATTGCCCCACCAATCACATCCGAAGGATAATGCACCCCCACATACACCCGTGAGAACGCAACAACCGTTGCAATAGAGTACACAAGCCACTTTGCGCGAGGGAAATAGGACGAAATCACAAGTGCTGCAATAAAGTTATTTACTGCATGAGTAGATGGAAACGACTTTGCTCCCCCACATGGCACAAGCAGCCGTACATCATTCAGAAAATGACAAGGACGCTGCCGCGCGAACATTTCCTTTATAACCTGAGAATTGAGAGGGTCGGCGATAAGCACAGCTACTGCAAGTACAGCAGCGCATATTCGCCCTTTTTTGCCACCTTTCCACAGCAGCCAGATAAATAGGAGAATATAGACTGCGTAAAAATTCTTGACTTCTGTTACAAACGGCATCACAACATCCATCACAGGATTAGCAATCCATGAATTGCACAGATGAAAGAAAAAGAGGTCGATCGAATACAGGAAATCTATCATAGATAACTAAATGCACGTTATTTCAAAGAAATGGAACGTTGTGATTGGCAACAATACATCTCTATTGTTGCAGTCCAACCAAAAAGAAGTAATTTTGTAACAATTCAACTGCAAAAATAAACTAAATTCAATGGAAGGAATCCATAATGAAATTTGACCAGGCTAAAATCAGTACAATCATCCGTGAATCTATCGCTACCAAAGAGCAGCTTATAGCAGATTGCTTAAATGAAATAGAACAATGCGGCGAACTGCTTGCAAATGTTTGTAAAAACGGCGGAAAAATGCTTTTCTGCGGTAATGGCGGCAGTGCAGCCGACAGTCAGCATCTTGCTGCAGAGATGGTTATCCGCTTGCGAGGTAATATCAACCGCGCAGCTATCCCTGCTATCGCCTTAACAGTTGACCCCTCGATTATGACAGCCGGCGGCAACGACATCGGCTTTGAAAACATATTCGCACGTTGTGTGGAAGCCTACGGACGTCCGGGTGATGCATTGATTGGCATATCAACCAGCGGAAATTCTGAAAATGTTTTGCGAGCAATTCATCAAGCAAAAAAGCAAGGAGTGCTTACAATAGGACTTTTAGGAGCAGGCGGCGGAAAGATTCTTGCAGAGTGTGATGCTTCGGTAGTAGTCCCAAGCAAGGTAACGGCACGGGTTCAGGAGTCCCATATTTTGATTGGGCACATCTGGTGCGAGATGATTGAAGAAAATCTTTTCCCTGAACTGTTTTCCTAAGTTATTATTCTATTGAATATTAGCAAAAACAGCAAAAAAATATTCAAGAAAAAGTAAAATTTCTTTTGGTAATTCTAAAAAAACCCCTTATTTTTGCAATCTCGATTAGAGAAGAACGGAACGCCAACTTAGCTCAGTGGTAGAGCAGCTGATTTGTAATCAGCCGGTCTGCGGTTCAAGTCCGCAAGTTGGCTCACAAGATAAGCCCTTTGTAAACGTAATAGTTACAAAGGGCTTTGTGTTTTAGGGCAAATCAACTAATCTTTACATGACATCTTTTACTATGCACGTCTTTCTGAACGCAGTAAAGACTCCGTGTAAACGACTTCTTCGAACTTACAGATAAAATATCCGTCCTTTCATGCTGAACTCGTTTCAGCATCTCCGCCTGCACGACGAAATAGCACGACCAGATAACAACGGAGATCCTAAATCGAGTTCAGGATGACATGTATAAAAATTTAGTCTAATGTCATCGAATTATTTTGCTTCCGACTTTGCCGTCTATCGTGACCTCTTCAATGGCTAACCTGCTCACCTGCCGCAACTTTTTTAAGCACTTCAAACAGTTTATCTTCATCGCCCGGTGCATAAGAATTATGCATCCACACTATTTTCCCGTCTTTATCGAGTAGGAATGAGTGTGGTGTAGCGTTTACATTCATAGCACGCTTAAAGTCACCGTTTTCATCAATATACACTTCAAATTCAAATCGTTTGCCATTTACAAACGGTGCAACTTTGGAAGCATTGCGGGCGTCATCGATGGAAATTGCAATAATTTTTACTCCCGTTTCTTTTTTCCATTCATCATAGGAGTTATTCCATGCCGTAAGCTCCTGTACACATGGCTTGCACCATGTAGCAAAAAAATTGATGAGAATAGGCTTTCCACCATTTTCAAATTTGGAGGTATTTACAATTTCGCCTTTCAAGTTTTTCACATTTGCAGATGGAATCGCCTTTTTTGTAGGTTCATCTGCAGGCTTAAAACTTGCCGTGGTTAATGTCAGTATCAGCAGAAACAATATTCGTTTCATAAGAGCTGCCCTTTCAAGTAGTATAATGCTACAAAATAATTTACAACGTAATTTCAATTAACTCAGAACTAAATTAGCTCAAAAATTTCAGTTCAAACTGATATTTTCCTAAAACTACAAAAAATAAAGTTCTGAATAGTATTAAAAGGTGTAATATGATCAACGGTGATACATTTTACTTTTTTAAAAAACTTTTTCAAACGTTCGGTCATTGTAGTTTCAGAATATTGCTTTATTTCAATTCCGCTGCATTTTTCCGGTCCTTGCTCTGAAAACGTACCAACTACTAATACACCGGTAGGCTTGATACTTTTTTGAATAGTCAGAATATAATTATTAATTTCATCTTCATGCGTTAAGAAATGGAATGCAGCTCTGTCGTGCCAAAAATCATATTTCTCTGTTGGTTTGAAAGTGGCAGCATCTGCAACAATCCACTTCACTTCTTTAGCTGAATCTCCTAACCTACGTTTAGCTTTTTCAAGCGCAACTTCCGAAATGTCCAAAACGGTAATGTCCTTATACCCCAAACTTAGCAGATTATCAACAAAAAAACTGTCCCCGCCACCTACATCAATAATTTTTGCAGTTAACGGGACATTGAATTGTTCTAGAAAATCCAGAGATGTAGTTGGAGTTGATTGATACCAACTAACTTCATTTACGTTTTTAGTTTGATAAATCTTTTCCCAGTGTTTTTTTCTATTGAAGTTTTCCATTATATCTGGTTGTTATTTGTGAAGGTGTAGTAACTTGAATAATAAAATCATGTATATTGATAATTGAAGACCGATGGAACCAAAACAAAATACTTATCATAAGGGAGTTCGGTATCAAATACCGTTTCGGGATGACCGAAACCTTTTACTACAAATCTATGCCCGAAACTAAATCGGCAAGAACCTTGTAAATATTCTAAGGTTAGAGTGTATATCTTGGCAGAAAGGTTTAATTCCTTATCATTAAAGAGAAATGGAGCTAAGTATCTGTAAATGATCTCTATAGTGATAGTGGAAACAGCAGTTATCTACATTAATTCACAGTTAATGATATTGGTGATTCGTAGGGACGTATTGAATACGCCCGATACTTTCTGTTTCTTTTAAGGTATGTATTTAGGGGCGTATTCAATACGCCCCTAAATACATCGGATTCTACATATATCATTACATTACTTTTCAGCCGGCTTTGCGACTGTCATAAACTGTAAGAACATCTCGTGTCCTTCAATCTAGTTAACCGTCCTGTCATGCTGAACTCGATTCAGCATCACCGCTATAAGGTAGAGATAGCACGTCCGAACTAGTACCACCAGACGCCACGGAAATCCTGAAACAAGTTCAAGATGATGAGCCTAAATATATGGTTACGTCATTGCATTACCTTGCAACCGGCTTTGCGGCTGTCCTAAACTGTAAATGACATGAACCGGAACGTTCATTGTTAAACATACTATAGGCTTTATATAAATCTCTAAAAAAGTGAACTCATCGAATAATCGGCAATACGTTTACAGTACCATTACCAATCACACTTACAAAAATCACTTGGTTCGTTTCTATTGCAGGAATTGGAATTGAATG
>CALMMI010000200.1 GCA_937868245.1 uncultured Ignavibacteria bacterium
ATTTGGCAAGGTGCATTTCTAACCATGCAACTGTTTCTGCATCCAAGTGGTTTGTCGGTTCATCCAAAAGCAAAACATCGGGCTGCTGCAAAAGCAATCTGCAAAGTGCAACACGGCGACGCTCACCACCTGACAGAACAGAAACCAATGTATCACCAGGTGGGCAGCGAAGAGCATCCATTGCCATTTCCAAACGGCTATCTATATCCCACGCACCAAGCCTGTCTATTTCTTCCTGAAGTTTTGCCTGACGTTCGATTAAGGCATCAAAATCAGCATCAGGTTCGGAGAATTTCATTCCGATTCCCTCGTATTCCTTCAGCAAATTTACAGTTGCTTGTGCACCTTCCTGCACAATATCAAGAACGGTTTTAGAGTTATCCATTTCAGGTTCTTGAGGTAGATACCCAAATGTAATACCTTTGTTGGCTGTTATTTGCCCTAAATAATCTTGATCAAGACCAGCTATGATTTTAAGCAGAGTGGATTTACCTGCACCATTCAAACCCAAAACACCGATCTTAGCACCGTAATAAAATGACAGATATATATCTTTTAATACCTGCTTGCTCGGCTTATGGACTTTTCCCACACCAACCATCGAAAAAATAATCTTGTTTTCCATGTAACTCTCTGAAACGAAAAATAAAGGTTAGAAATTTTTATAGATTACAAAAATACGGATATTCGCTCACGAGAGAAAGAATTGTACTTTATTCTTTCTCAATGTATAATTTCCATATTGTCACTCTTCTGCGGAGTGTAGGGCAACCTTTCATCAATTGATGCAGTTTTCCATGCGGTTCGCGCACATAGTTTGGTTATCCTTACCAAATCGATGAAATTGATTTTTGCAATTTCATCCGTTACTTTGTGATAATCTTTATGTTCACCTGTAAAGTAAAACAACACCGGAATCTTTTTCTTTGCAAAATTTGCCTGATCACTTCTGAAAAAGAAGTTTTCGATATTGTAATGAAGAGAAAAAGGTTTTTCAAGCTGATTGTTTTCCAATTCGTTTAGGTCTGCAAGTTCTTTACATCGTGTGTTTCCTCCAATACATAACGAATCATTTTCTCCGCGTCCAATCATATCCATATTGAGCATTGCCACACAGTTTTCGAGCGGTAACGGGGGAGTATTTGTAAATGCTTCCGAACCGAGAAGACCCTTCTCTTCTCCACTAAACGCTAAAAATACCATTGAACGTTTTGGTTTAAGTTTGGTTTTGGCGAAACTTTCTGCCATAAGAAGCATTCCTGTTGTGCCCGAAGCATTATCATCTGCGCCATTGTAAATTGAATCTTTTGTCGGGTCGTTCGGCTGACCTGCTCCTACATGGTCGTAATGACCTCCTATTACAACATATTCATCCGGCTTTTCGCTTCCTTTTACAATGCCCATCACATTCCTGACCGTAAACTCTTTTTCAAAAGTTGTAACAGTTAAATCTTTAATACTTACGTTTAGTAGAGGAAAAGATGAAGGTTTCAAAAGAGTATCAATTGCTAACTGCACATTTCTGATATTCTCAACAGTTCCAAAAAGGGCAATTGCTACATTTTCACCACAATGAATGATAGGAAAGCCGGCAAGTAATGATTCCTTGTTCGATTTAATCTTCAACGGTAATGCGTCTGATGCCATTTTTGGAAAAAGCGATGGCCACGGAAAGCCACTGGCACGAAGTACGTTTGATGTACGCGGACTATTGAAAACGATCATTCCGACTGCACCGTTTTTAATTGCAGTTGCTGCTTTAGCCTCGTGCGTCATGTACCGTACTCCACCTTTTTTCCATGAAAATGGTGAAGTTGTATCATCAAATTTAGGTGCGCCCCGTATTACTACAACAACTTTTCCTTTTACATCTATTCCTGCATAATCATCATATCCAATATCCGGAGCGGAAATTCCATAACCTACAAAAACTACTTCCTTATTTTGAAGAATAGCAGATCCCGTTACATCAAAAGGTATAAAATCATCCTTTAGTCTTAAAACAACTGTAGAATCTTTAGTTTTTATTGTTAATTTATTTGGCTCACTTAGATTTACCTTGAACAGATTGTAACTATGAAAATATGATCCGTTTATAGGTTCTATTCCCGCTTTTTTGAAGTATGCAGCAATGTAATCTGCTGCTTTTTCCAGCTCAGGACTTGGTGTGTTACGTCCTCGCATTACATCAGAAGCAAGAAAATCAATGTGTTCCTTTGCTTTGGATTCTGTTATTTGTTGTAATAACACCTCAGGAATCGGTTGAATAGGTTGATTACCGGAATAACAAGTAGTTGCGATCAGAAAAGCTGCAATTAAACAAAATAATCTATTCATTATCTTTTATGGAAAATTTGAAAGGAAATAAAAAACGGAGCGTACACTTTCAAAAAAAGTACGCTCCGCCATGAGATATAGACTCAAACGGAAGATTTATTTTCCGGGAGGTGTAAATTCACTGTCTTCGATTGGGGTATTAATTTCATACGTATATTCATGAGTTATTATGATGTCAGGATTCTCCATGGTACTCTTTTTAGGCAACATAACTCCACCTACATTAGAGTATCCCTCATATTTTGTTACAACTTGAATCGCCCCCGAAGGAGTAGTTTGTGATTTGTCGATTTGCGAGATCAAATATGTTTGAGCATCAAAATAATATGTTTCCTTATCTCCGACAGGAGTTGTAACGTTTACTATATATTTTCCATCTTTTTTTGCTGAAATTTCGGCTTTATATCCTAAGTCCAACATTTTAGCACTCAATAGAATGGTAGCTTGAAGTTTCTGCTTGGGTGCTTCTGCTGCTGGGGTTTCCATGGCAGGGGAGCCGTTGCGAGAAGTCCAAACATTTTTCTCATTAGACCATGTTTGCTGTTTTACCACTTGCAAATCAAGTGTAGTTGACTCTGATTGAGGTACTTTTTGCTTACGTGTAAAAGTACCTTGCAATTGATTCGGTCCTGCTTCTAAAGATGATTTAGCTTTGGTAATGAGTGTCTTTACTGATTCAACCTTATCTTTACCGCCAAGAGCTTGGAT
>CALMMI010000201.1 GCA_937868245.1 uncultured Ignavibacteria bacterium
GAAGAAGAAAAGAATAAGGTCATTCTCCGCATCTGGAATGAAAAGCCGTCGGATACACCATCTGTTTGAGCATATTGAGTATTGGCTTCAACATAGCCTCCGATAGCAATTGGTAGTTTTTCCGCTTTTAGAAACGGTCTGTTATACACTGCGTCCATATTAAGTTTGGAAGCGGATGTATCCACCGGTGTGCGTTTGAAAAAGGATGAAGTATCAGATTGAGCACGGATACTTGCTACAGTTGATGCAAACAAAAGAAACAGCAGGGCAATTTTAGATTTGAATGTAAAGTGATTCATTATCAGTTTTGATGGTAAAAGGTTGTAGATTTTTTTGGGCAGGAGGATTTTGAACAACACCGGTTTTGGAAAATTCGCTTCCATGGCACGGGCATACAAGGAAGTCACCTTGCGGACGCAGCTCGCACCCTTTGTGTGAGCATTTCATAGGCAATGCCGAGTAGTTGTCATCACCTATTTTATAGACACAAATCTGAACGTTGAGTTTATCGGATTTTACCAAAATAAATTTCCTTTCAGAAGTTTTTGATTCCTCAACATTCACAAACTCACTTTTTTTAATAACTATCTGATTATTCACCAATGTGTTTTGAGCATAATATATATTGCTTCCGCAACTTTGTAGCAAGCCGCTCAATACAGTACCGCCAACACAAGCCAAGCCACATGATAAAATAAAATCTTTTCTGTTCATAAATTATAATGATTTTAGAAATTTAAGTAATGCGTCTTTCGACATTTGAGGTAGATTTTGATACATATTTTTACTTTTTTCCGCTTCTCCGCCGTGCATGGAGATTGCCTCTTCGATACTTTTTGCCCTGCCGTCGTGCAACAGAAAATAGCTGCCTCCCTGTGCATTTGGGGAAAGTCCCAATCCCCAAAGAGGAGGTGTACGCCATTCGTATGTTTTTGCATTTCCTTCGGTATATCCGTCGTCCAAACCGCTCCCCATATCGTGGAGCAGAAGGTCGGTATAGGGATGGATTTCTTTGTTTGAAAGCTCTGTAATTGCGGAATATCCTGTTTTTAAAGTTTCTTTGTGGCAACTGTTACAACCGATATTCGAGAACACCTGTTTCCCGTTATTCACTTCAGGGTCATTCTGATTTCTCTGCATGGGAGCTTTTAGTGTTTGCAGATAAAATACAACATCATACACAGTTTGATTTGAAACTTCAGGATCAATTTCATGGAGCGAATATACATCATAGGGCTCGAACGAAGAGGCTATACCCATATCCTGATTATACGCATTAACAGTTTGGTGCAGAAGATTGTACGCAGCCGCTTTCTTTCCGAACCTGCATATATATTTACCGTCTTGCGAAACAGAATTTGCATTCGGGGTAATAAATCCGGGTAGGTAATTCCACTGCGGTACTCCTGAGATACCGTCACCATTACTGTCGTAAGGATCAGCCATTGCAAGTATATCAGCATCCGAAACTAATTCCAAATAACCTAAACCGGTATTGCTTGGAGGCGTAAATTTTGCAAAACTTGCACCTGCCGGGATTTTTTCTGGATAATATCCGGGTATCGCCCTGTTTTGTAATTGGGGACCTCCCTGAGCTATAAATGTATTTCCGGTGCTGTCCTTTTGTCCGAAACGGGTTAGCGTTGTAAACGGATGACCTTTGCCATCACCTGCGTGACAGCTGCCGCAACTTGTAGCTACAAACACCGGACCAAGTCCTGTTTCAGGAGTGAAGATTTGGTTATTAAACGCAATATCCCCCCGAAGGTGTTTCATAGATTGTTCGCTGGTAAGGTTATCTATCGTGCCGTCTAACACAGTGTCGTCATCAGGAGCAGCAGGAGTTAATTTATCACAAGATGCTATTGTAACCAAGGCGCATAATGTAACCATAGCGGCAAGCAGTCGTTTCAGTCTCATACTTTTTTGTTATATTAGTTTACAGAGTTTTAATAAGCAAATCTACATATAATTATTTGGATTATCAAATTAAAATTATTAGGCTCGTCTAATAATTTAGTTTGGTGTCCTGAATCTCTGCCAAAACAACGAACACAACAATGCAATCATTAACAGAAGAAAACTACATAAAGGCAATCTATCTTATTGCCCAAAAAGGAAATACTAAAATCACACCAACGGCTATTGCCGAAGAAGTAAGCGTAAACCCTGCATCGGTAGTTGATATGATAAAAAAGCTTACGGAAAAGGAATTAATCCGGTATAACAAGACAAAGGGTGCAGAACTAACGGAGGCAGGAAGCAAATTAGCTCTCAATATCGTAAGAAACCACCGCCTGTGGGAAGTTTTTTTATCGGAAAAACTGGGGTATTCGTGGGATGTAGTTCATGAAATTGCTGAACAATTAGAGCATATACGGCACTCAGAATTAGCCGACAGGTTAGAAGCATTTTTGGGGTACCCCGATTATGATCCGCACGGTGACCCGATTCCAAAATCAAACGGAGCAATGCCCAATACTTTTACAACTCTTTTATCAGATATTGAAATTGGAACAAAATGCAGGGTGGTTGCGGTAAAAGATACCTCCAGTACATTTCTTCAGTATTTACAACAGTTATCTGTCAGTATCGGGACAACAATTGAAGTACTCGGTAAAATACCATTCGACGGCTCGATGAGTATCCAAATCGGTGGTACCCTTAAGACTAATGTTTCGAAGAAGTTTGTGGAGAGTTTGCTGGTGGATTGAGTAAGTAGATGTAAATTTAGAACTGAATAAAGAAAGTTGCCAAACTAAAGTTAACATCAAATCATCTGCTGAATAATATATTGTTAAATTAACTGTTA
>CALMMI010000202.1 GCA_937868245.1 uncultured Ignavibacteria bacterium
TTTTTGCTATCATTTGTGCAGGTTTGAAAATCAACTTGTCTGATTCAAAAAGAGCTATTCAAATGCTGATGGTATGTGCGGTAGCTATTCACATTTTTGGAATTTATCAATTAGTAGCAAGGGCTACTGATCTTCCATTGGCGTGGCTTAATATATCGGATATAACACTTTCTTCTTCTTCAAGAGGTGTAGAACAAGGTGGCGGAGGATGGACAGATGAAAATGGAGTAACAAAACAACTAAGTCTGAATTACGGCAGCTTTTACAGAGCAACTTCTATTTTTAGCGAACCTTCTGCACTTGCAGGATTTTGCAACTTTATATTGATATGTTTGTTTGTGCCGGTAATCCGCAACGAGAAGCCGTTCTTTAATTCTCGTAAATTCAACACTTTTCTTACAATATTAACGATTGTATCCCTGTTTCTAACATTCTCATTAACTGGCTTGGTGCTTTTTATAGGGATAGTGGGGTTTGCCTTTCTGACCGAACGATCGAAAAGCATTCTTAAAATAATTAAGATAATGTGTTTTATAACAGTTTTATTGTTCATAACAGATTTAATTGTTGAATCAACAACTCAGATCAGTGTTGCAGCATTATTTACTCAAAGAGTTGGTGGCATAATAAGCTCATACACGGGGGGAAGGATAGAAACCACAGGTGGTGAATCATTTTTTACAAGGGTAAGTACATTGTCGAAAGCTGTTGAAATTTGGATGGCTTATCCAATCACCGGAATCGGTATGGGATGTTATTTTTACTTCATGCGAACATCAGATTTTGGTTTTTCCGACTCAGGTTTTTTCTCTGTTTTAGCTGAAACAGGAATAATTGGGGCAATTGTATTTGTAGGGCTGTTTGCAGGTTTATTCCGTGAATTTTATCGCTTTTTGTTTACATCACTTTATAAGCGATTACATCCTGACACTCGTCTTATGGTACTTTTTGTGTTTTATAATTTATTACTCAATTCAATATCTGCGATAACTGCCAATACTGTTGTAACATCCTATTTTTGGTTGCAAACCGGCATTTCTTTTATAGTACTAAGGAGTGCATATAGTGAAAGTTCGTTGCCAATGGTTCAAGTTCAAGTTATGCAAACCCCTTTTAATAAATTACTTGCAAAAGCTGTGTGATATAATTTCGGAATGAACTTACGATTGCTCCTCTTTTTTTTGACAGTTTTTTCTTGACAATCATTGTAGATTAAATATAAAAATATGGCTTATATAATTGACGGTAAATCTATAGCAGAACAAATTCGTTCGGAAGTAAAATCCAATACTGAGATACTTATCGCGGGCAGAGGAATAAAGCCCGGACTTGCTGTATTGCTTGTTGGCGAAAACGCTGCATCTCAGGTGTATGTCCGTTCTAAAGAAAAGGCATGTCTCGAAGCAGGCTTTCATTCAGTTGTTCTTAGAATGCCGGATACAGTAAGTGAACAGGAAGTGTTGGCTATAATTAATGATTGGAATAACGATAAGTCAATTCATGGAATCTTAGTCCAATTGCCACTCCCGAAACATATTAATGAAATGAAGGCATTGCTTGCAATCTCTCCGCAAAAGGATGTGGATGGGTTTCACCCGGAAAACGTAGGACGGTTGGTAATAGGGCTTCCCGGATTTGTACCATGCACTCCTGCCGGAATAGTTGAATTGTTTAAACGTTCCCAAATTGACCTTGCAGGAAAACATGTAGTTGTAATCGGTCGTAGTAATATTGTTGGTAAACCTATCGCCAACCTGCTTTACCAAAAACAACCGTATGCTAATGCAGTGGTAACAATTTGCCACACAGGTGCAAGTGACATTAGGAAGTTTACCAAACAAGCCGATGTGCTGATTGCTGCAATCGGTGTAGCCCATCGAATTGGAGCTGATGATGTAAAAGAAGGGGTGGTTGTAATAGATGTAGGTATGAATAGGATTGAAGATTCGACCACCAAATCCGGTACACGATTGGTGGGAGATGTAGATTATAATGCAGTTATGCCAAAAGCATCGGCTATTACACCTGTTCCAAAAGGGGTAGGACCAATGACTATCGCCATGCTTCTTGAAAATACCTATCGTTCCGCTGCGGGTGCGATTTTCTAATTGATATTGAAATGAATTTACAAGAGAGAAGATAATATGAACTCCCAAAAATTCACAAATGATGAAATGCAGGCTATTCTCAAAAGAGCAATGGAACGTAAATCTCATTCCGGAGAAATTTCATATTCGGATCTTAGTTCAACTGCACAGGAATTAGGAATTGACGAGCATGATTTAGAGCAGGCAATCCGGGAGCATTTCGACGGCGATGGGATTGTTGAGGCGCGCAGACAATGGATTCGAAATAAACGAAAGAAATTTTATGAACACCTTGGTACATATCTGATTGTAAACACCTTTCTTGCAGGAATGAGTTTACTTGGCGGAAGTATGTGGTTCGTTTTTCCGCTATTAGGATGGGGAATTGGTGTGGCATTAGACGCTATGGGTGCGTTTTTCCCTGACGACGAAAAAGTAGAACGCGGTGCAGAAAAATTATTGCGTAAACAGAAAACATCTAAGAAATTAGAATCTGAATTCAGCAATAGTAACACAAAGTACAAGTCAAAAAAATATTCTATCGATATAAGTAACGGTAAGATTATTATCACAAATGGTGATAAACACATTGAAATAAACGGAAAATAATCATGAAGCTATTGGATATTCTTTACTCAGACGAACATATTGTAGCCATCAACAAACCGGCTGGTTTACTCACTTTGCCCGATAGATTTAAATCTGAGCTGCCTAATGTTCGAGGGCTATTGATGGAACAATTTGGTGAAATATTTACCGTTCATCGGTTAGATAAGGCAACAACAGGTGTCATTCTGTTTGCACGGACAGCAGAAGCCCATAAGAATCTTAACAGTCAATTTCAACAACATACAATTCAAAAAATCTATCATGGGATTGTAAGTGGAGTCGTTGAACAGGATGAAAAGGATATTGATATTCCTCTTGGAGAGGATGATGCCCGTAAAGGACTTATGCGACCGACTGCCCGCGGAAAATCATCCCTTACTAAAATTAGAGTAAAGGAACGCTTCAAAATTGCAACATTACTCGAGTGTATGCCTGTAACAGGCAGGCAGCATCAAATCAGAGTACACCTTGCAGCGATAGGTCACCCTCTTTTAGTTGATGTCGATTACGGCACTCTTACAGAGTTTATGCTATCAACAATCAAACGGAGGTTCAAACTTGCAAAAGATACAGATGAACGCCCGTTGCTTGCACGAACACCCCTCCATGCGTATTCACTTACTTTCGTGCACCCATCAACAAATGAAACTCAAACAATTTCAGCTGATTACCCCAAGGACATTCGAGCTACACTTCAAGCACTCCGTAAATATTCTGTGTATGTATCATATTCAAACGATGAATATTTTTATTGATTGATAGTCGATTGCCGATTCATTCAATAAGAATTTTTAAGGTAAGTCCAACAGACGCTTCGAATGATAAAAAAAACTGCTAAATTGTTGGTTTAGTTTTCATAACATTCTGAGATATACCATGAAAATATATATCCTTCTTGTATTTCTATCTATAGTTACAATGACAATTAACGCTCAACAGTTCAAACCTCCCGTAACAAAACAAACTCCTGTTACCGAAACGATTCATGGTAAAATCCTGACTGATAAATACCGCTGGCTTGAAGATAAAACAAATCCTGAAGTGGTTTCATGGACAAAAGCTCAACACGATTATACTCTTGAATATATTCACAAAAACATGCCGGAGATAAGTGGATTGCGAGATGAGTTCATGCGTTATCTTGATCGTGATATTAAAGGTGCACCGTTTTTTGTAGGGAATCGCCAGTTTTTTCAAGCGAAGAAAAAGGGAGATTTGCAATATAAGCTCTATACCATTGAAAATAACACCGAACGGTTGTTATTTGATCCGATGACAATTGATAATACAGGAAAAACGGCAATAAGCGGTATTGATTTTAACCGTGACGGTTCAAAATTAGCAATCGGAACCCAGGTAAAGGGGGACGAAATTAATTTCTACAGGATAATTGATGTGGAAACAGGTAAGCAAGAAGGTAATATTCTTAACAACATCAATGGTTTTGATT
>CALMMI010000203.1 GCA_937868245.1 uncultured Ignavibacteria bacterium
GTATCTGTGTAATATTGTCCTGCTGAGAGAACTTTTTTCCTTTCACCTCCTATAAAAACCTCTGTACTATCGTAGGCTGCAAGTACCCTGTACAAGTCAGTACCGAACGTTGTCAGTCCGGGGGGCTGAGGGTATGGTGTTAATAGTGCACTTTTTCCCCATGAGCTTAACGGGGGCATTTGTTCTATTAGGTGGTCACGGGAGGAAACAATATTACGAAGTTCCACAGGTAAAAGTGCACGTTGATGACCTGCAAATACAGCAATAGGCTTATTTGAAATAACTTTACTTCCTGTTAGGTCAGGTCGTAAATTTGAATAAGTGATTTTAGTTTGAACCAGATAAGATTCGCCCTTTTGTAAAAGCACAGTATCAATAGATAAACCATGACTGAAGGTTGGCGCAGTAGGTGTGATAATTACCTGTGTGTTGTTTTCAACCGCAGTAACATTAAACTCAGAAGGAGTACTTGAGAGGTCTAAAGCAATAGAATTTGGAAATGTAAAGCCATCGCTTGGGTACGACATTACACGGTATTCCGTGCCGAGTGCATCCACAGGGAGTAACAAAAACGCATCACTTGTCCGTGAAGATTGATTAAGTGCATAAACAGTTATATCATCATTACTTACAATTCTAAAATGCTGTTTTGCAACCTTACCCTCTTGATTTATACTGTCCTCTGCAAGAAAGCCATGATTATTCCATCCTTCCAATTCGTATCCAAACCATGAAATTGCAAAAGAATAAATTTGTTTGGGATTTACGATTTGAAAAGGATACTGAATCGTATTTCCAAATCTATTCGTGCAATAGATTATTCCTGAGGTAGGAATATCTGCCCCGATAAAAATAAAAAGTGAGTCTTGAAGGCGTAATACATCTTCAAATCTACGACTGTTTTCATGGAAATTTGGCAAAAAACTGCAATAAAAATCACGTCCCCGATTAGTTGCCGTTGGTTGAGCAAAACTAATAGTTGATGACAGTATGGTAATAAACGCAATTGCAGCAGCTAGAAAGATAGAGTTAGCAGATGGTTTCATAATTGTTCCTAAGAATTTCTTAAATGGAATCAATTTTGCAGTGAAATGAAAAAAACTATTCAAATCCTTGATACATTTTCTCAATTTCGGATGCATATTTTTGCTCAACGAAAGCACGCTTTATACTTAATTTAGGTGTTAGTTCACCTGTTTCCGGTGTGAATGGTTGAGCTGTTAAGGTAAATCTCCGTACACGTTCATATTTTGCAACATCTTTTTGGAGCAAATTAATTTCATTTTGTATTAATGCAATAACATCGGGATTGACAGAAAGTTGCACATTAGAATTTTCTGTAATTCCCCGATCATTTGCCCACACGCTGAGAACTTCAAAATCAGGAACTATCAACGCAGTGCAAAATTCACGATTATTACCTATCAAAAAACACCGTTCAATATAACGGCTTTGACTTAGAAGGTTTTCTATCGGGGCAGGTGCAATGTTTTTACCTCCGCTCGATACCAAAAGATGCTTTTTACGGTCGGTAATCTTTAGGTTTCCTTTTGGGGTGAATATTCCAATATCACCTGTGTGCAGCCAGCCTTCACTATCGATTGACTCTCTTGTGGAGATGTCATCATTCCAATAACCCCGCATGATATTTGCCCCGCGAGCTAAAATTTCACCATCGTCAGCAATCTTTATTTCAACATTTGCAAGTGGCTTGCCTACGGTTCCGATTTCTATTGCCCCTTCGCGGTTTACACTCAATACAGGAGATGCTTCGGTTAAGCCGTACCCTTCTAAAATTGTAAAGCCTATCATCAAAAAAAAC
>CALMMI010000204.1 GCA_937868245.1 uncultured Ignavibacteria bacterium
GGAACAACTCCATATAGATGCCATTTTTTTGGAACTTTTATGGTCAATTTTGCATTTACCATAGCACCTTGTTTTACTTTAACCGGAGCTGCGGAAAGAACAAGCAATGGCTTTTTGGGGTCTGCAGCAAAGGTAATTGCGGTAAAAATCAGGGTAATAACGAACGGAATCAGAAGTTTCATTTCTTATTAATAATTAAGAGTTACGAAAGATATTTTCAATCAAACATGAGCAAGTAACCATCATATCCAGACACTGATTTGAAGATCACAAAATCGTTACCATGATTATATTATGGCAAATCTAAGAAATAGCAGATATTTATTTTAGCATCTTCTATAGAATTTTCAGAATATTCTTCACCTTGAAGTTGCGCACGCAGCCCTCCTTGTAAACGCTTGGCAGCTTTTACAATTTCAGATGGGAACATATCCGCATTTGTAAGATACTCCAAAGCCAGACGGGAATTCCATTGTGTTTGCCCTGATACTGGACTATTCTGCACCGTAAGTACTATTGCCCGCCTTGCGCATACTCTTGCTTTACCTTCATTGTTTTCAAGTATAGCAGCTCGTGCCGTTGCCAGTTCCTTTTCAATCGAGAGATGAAGTTCCATACTTATTTCAATTGCCAAGATGTGAGCATTGTAGTGAAAACAGGTAAATTGCTTTTACAATTTTAAGTGCACACTTATTTGGCGAAAAAGTAAAGATTTTATTTTGTTTACCCCAGTTTAGTTTGTGTTTAACCGATACCAATCAAGTGCTTTTTGTTGCATTTCTTGTATAAAATCGTGTTTGGCTGCACTATATTCCATGCTGTTTTCCCAATCTTGACGGGCTAATGTGAGTTTAAAATTACCATATTTGTCACGTTCATCAACATGACTTCTCAGATAATCACGGAATGCAAGATGTCGTTCCCAAAACTCCGAACCAATTACTACTGAATGAACATGTATCAGTGATTGGTATCCTGCCTCGCCCATATTTGGTGTTGAATAATCAACTATAGGAATATATGGTAAATGCTTCTCTTGAGCATACATCACAAAAAAGCGACGATACGGCATAGTATCTTCGTACCGTGACACATAAGAATATCCAAGTGATTGCATTAACGGAACAATCTTATGAAGCTCTTCAAGTTGCGGAAGTCCGAGCATAATATCAATAATCGGTTTAGCACTCAACCCAACTACAGATGTACTTCCAATATGATTTATAACCGGATTTACATCTCCAAGACAATCAAGAATCTTTTTTGACTCGTTTGTAAATTGATTTGACCAGTCCGGATTATGAGGCTCTACTGCTATTTTCATGCTGCAATACTTTATAGATTTTTACACTGTTGTTTCACTATTTTCAGGGCTAAAGAGCTGTTCATTTCAAAGAATGCAATCCAAACATTTTTCAACAAATGTCCTTTCCACAAATATACGGTTATTTGTTAATTCCCTAAACCCAAAGAATACTTAATTACCTATGGTTTTGTATAAAAAAGTGTGTAGCATTAGTACATAAAATAAATATTTTAGAATTCATGCAAACTGCGTTTTTTCACTTGCATTCTATTTCGGCTTTGTGTAATTTGCAGGATACTTAATGCTGTGTTACCCATAAGGGTTACAAGTCCAATTACTCTTTTCACAATTTGGCATCAAAATCTAGCAAGTCATAGTATCTCGAGCTACATACCCCTTCAACTTTATGAATAGGAACCCACCATGAAAATTTGTATTAAAGTACTTGTATTTATACTATTCATTATTTCACCAATGTACGCACAAAAAGAAATAAACAACTGGTATTTTGGTGATCATGCCGGTGTTAGTTTTAATACTGGTTCCCCTGTTCCAATTTCGGATGGTAAGTTGAATTCGATTGAAGGTTGTGCTGTAATGTCGGATAAGAATACCGGCAAATTACTTTTCTATACCGACGGTACAAAAATTTGGAATGGAAACCATCAAGTAGTCAATAAAGATATAGATTTGATGGGTGGACCTTCCTCTACACAAACAGTTTTAATTGTCCCAAATCCTGCCAATAATTTTGAGTATTACATATTTACAGTACCTGACTTAACACTTAGTGTAACTCCAAAGACAACAAGTATGTACTACTCATTAGTTAATGTTCAAAATCCTTCATGTGACATTGTATTTATAAATAAATTCTTAATAGACGGTGTATCAGAAAAACTTACGGGCACTGTAGATTGCTCTGGAACTGAGTTTTGGGTTGTTGCCCATAGTAGATACGAGAGCACATTCTATTCTTTTCATGTTACTTCTCAAGGAGTTAATGAAAAACCCGTAACTTCTAACTATTATGAAGTAGCTAGAGATAATACAGCCGGATACATTAAAATTTCACCTGATGGTTCAAAACTTGCTGTTGCTAGCCATAATGCAAATTCCTTTTTAGCTCTTTTTGATTTTGATGTTAAAACCGGAGCAGTAAGTAATTATATTCTTCTTGGAGATCAGTCAACTAATGATATGTTCTACGGTGTATCATTTTCCCCTGACAATTCAAAGTTATATGCAATTGGGAGAACGAACTTAAATAATGAGGTTTACGAATCTGCTCTGTACCAATATGAGGTTAATCAAACAACACCAGCAGCAATTCTGAACTCTTTGAATATTTTTTATATCAGGAAGTCGATTCCTTTTGTTTCTGCACTTTTATTAGGTCCGGACAAAAAACTCTACATTGCTTCAACTTACCGAAATTATCTTGATGTTATTAATTATCCAAACTTAAAGGGTAATGCTTGCGGTTATAAAGAAGATGCAGTTGAACTTACCGGTCAGTGCCAACTTGGGTTGCCAAACAATATGGATTTAATTTACGGATTTAAAGATACTGTTGAGAGTTGCACCGGAATTCTGATTGGAAAACCACCTACAGATGGTTATTCATATTCTTGGAGCCCTACGACAGGGTTATCTACCCCTAACTCAAGCCAAACAATCGCAAGCCCATTCGCATCTACCTCTTATATTCTTAAAGAGATAAATTCATTAGGTTGTGTCCTTGAGAATACGGTACTTGTTAAGGTTAATACAGGAAGTGAGCATACTTTTCAACTTAATCCTCCTACTGTGAGTTTTATTCCCGGAAAAACATTTGAGACTACACTACATACACCTATTGGTGTTAGGAAATGGGATATTCGTTTGAAATTTGATAGTTTACTTGTGAAATTTGATTCTATTCTGCAGACTGTAAATGTTTCAAATTTTACCTATTCTGAGCAAAATGGAAGTATATCCTTGCAAGGCAATGGAGAGAATGGGGATATTTCGATTCGATTTAATGCATTTTTGCCACAAACAACTGATTCAGTATTCAATATGGATTTAGAAATTGTTTCTGCTGAAGTGCTGCCTTGTGAAAGAACTGCTGCTCGAAGTAATTTGTTGCAATTGGGTAACTATTGTGCAAAAACAATAC
>CALMMI010000205.1 GCA_937868245.1 uncultured Ignavibacteria bacterium
TCAAAAACCACAAGGCGCAATAGAGAACTAATCGTATTCCAAAAAATGTGTTATTAAGGAAAGGTGCATTCTTTACAGATTCCGGATGATCTTGTAAAGCATGAACCCATGAATAAAGTTCGCCTCTGAAAACAAATATTGGAATCATCCCTATAATAATAAAAGGAACAAAACCTGCAAAATTTTCAGCGATACGACGTACTGATGCACTCCATCCTGCTCTGACCAAATACTGAAGTGCAGAAAAGAACATTGCTGTAACAGAAATGCCTGCAAAAAACACAAAACCAATTAGGTAATCTGCAAGCAAACGAGTATGGTCAACACCCATAGCAAATGCAGCTGCAAATGCTATACCACCCACAAGAATCGATCCAATGGATAGTTTCTGAAGTTTAGAAATAAACGGAGTACCTTGTAACTGAATGGGAGTCATGTTTATCCTCAATATTGGACTGAATTTTACGTTTGGGTTTGGACTTTAACTATAATCAACTACTTATTTAGCTGCTTGTTTTACTTCTTTTACACCTTCTGCCTGCATCTGACGAATATAATGAATTACTGTCCAACGGTCGTTTTCCGATAATTTATCTGCATAGCTTGGCATAATGTTCTGACCTGAACTTATAACATGATAAAGGAGTGCGTCGCTTTTTCCTTTAGTAAGATCAGCACGGAGATTTGGTGGGTTCTGGAAACCACGTTTTACCACTTCCCCATTCCCCTGTCCGTCGTAATTATGGCAAGGAGAACACATTGTTTCAAATCTATTTTTTCCACGAGCTAATACAAACTCTGAAGCAGGTAATGGATTCGTTCCATTTACAGAATCCGCTTTATCAAAATCAGATTTATCTAAAGAATATTGAACACCTCCACGTGGAAAGGTATTCGGTAAAGGATCACGATCGCTTTTTCTATCAGAGAAAAATGTTGATCCTACTTGAGCTTTATCTTTAAATTGATTGTCCATGTCCGAGATTACTTGAAGTGGCGGTTCATCCGAAAACCAAGTTTTCTCACCGGTTAAAACCAGTACGATAAAAACTGCCGCGGCAAGCCCGATTATAATCTTGATATACGGAAAACCTTTTTTCTTTTGCTCTTCCATTGGTAATAAATCCTTTAGTTTCAGATTAAGTATTTTGTCGAATGTACATTATTATTCTTGAACCAAACGAACATCATCTGCGCCAAGTTCTGTCATTAATTTTTTTGTTGCTTCTGTTGAGAATCTCTGATCTGTAGCCATGATACCTACAACAAATGTATTATCAACTGCAGACATAAAACCCTTGTCATTTTGCAACGGAGAATACCATTTCGGTAATCCGCACAAGAACCACAAGCCCAAGAATGTAGCAATGGCTGTACAAAGAATTGTAAGTTCGAACATTACAGGGATACTGAACTGGAATGCAAATAGAGGTTTACCGCCAATATTCAATTTGTAATGGATAGAACCTGTCCACATTATCAGAAAAATTGCATTAGCTAATCCAAAAATCCCACCGCCAAATGATATATAAGGAAGAATTGTTCTTTTTACTCCCATTGCTTTATCCAAACCATGAACCGGATAAGGAGTAAAGATGTCAAAATCCTTATAGCCGGACTCTCGGATACGATTTGCTGCGGTTATCAATAAATCAGGGTCTTTGTAATTACCCAAAACTGCTATTGGTTTAGTACTCATGATAGTTCTAAAGATTCAAAATTATTGATTAATGATTATCGTGATGTTTTGGCTGAGCACCAGGCAACACACTTTTAATTTCCGCAATTGCAACCATAGGAACAAATTTTGCAAAGATTAAAAACAGTGTAAAGAAAATTCCGATTGTACCTGTAAAGATTGAAATTTCAACCCATGTTGGAGAATAGTATCCCCAACTTGCAGGTAGGTAATCATGATGAAGTGATGTTGAGATAATCGTAAAACGTTCGAACCACATACCAATATTTACGAAAATCGACATAACGAACATCACTGGAATGTTTCTACGCATTTTTTTGAACCAGTAAATCTGCGGAGAAATAACATTACAGCTTACCATTGTCCAATATGCCCACGCATAATCACCCGTTGCTCGATTGATAAATACAGAATTTTCATAAGGGTTACCACTATACCAGGCTATAAAGAACTCCATTGCGTATGCATATCCCACCATCATTCCTGTTGCAAGAATAATCTTATTCATATTATCCAAGTGCTTGAGGGTAATGAAACTTTTCAAATCTACCACTTCACGTGCAATAATAAGAAGTGTCATAACCATCGCAAAACCAGAGAAGATTGCCCCAGCAACAAAGTAAGGAGGGAAAATCGTTGTATGCCACCCAGGAAGTACGGATGTAGCAAAGTCCATCGAAACCACAGTGTGAACCGAAAGAACCAACGGAGTTGAAATACCGGCTAAAATCATATACGCTACTTCGTAAGTGTGCCAGTGGCGCATAGAACCTGTCCAGCCTAAGCTGAATGCTGTGTAGAGTTTTGCTGCTAATTTGCTTTTTACATAATTTCTCATTGTTGCCAAATCAGGCACCAAACCAATATACCAAAACAGAAGTGACACAGTACCGTATGTTGAAACAGCAAACACGTCCCATACAAGCGGAGAACGGAAATTCACCCACATTTGCATTTGATTGGGATATGGAG
>CALMMI010000206.1 GCA_937868245.1 uncultured Ignavibacteria bacterium
TGGTGTGTAAGCCCGTTGGGCTAACCTATTCTGACCTCTCTCGGAGGCAGTAAGAGAAATATTGCAGGTATTCCAGGCTGAAAGCCTGACACACCAAAGCTTGGGGCATCGCCCCAAGGGAAACGCCCAAGCGGAAACGCCCCAAGGGACTTGATGCGTTCGTATATCCCAAAATTACAATAAAATATTCTTGGTTCTATGCCAATCTCAATCCTTCGTACAGCCCTAACATCTCTCCGCGAAATGGTATCACCAAGCCACTGCGAACTTTGCGGAGGATACATGGGTGGCAAAGCTGAAAGAATGAAATACGTTTGTAATACCTGCTTGGACAGTTTGGATACCCCGCCAATCCCAAAGGAATTATATAACAGGGTATCAAGGAACTTTGCGAAAGATGAAATGTCTATCACGAGTATTTTTTCGTTAGTTTCTATTGACCATGAATCTCCGATAATGGAGCTGCTTCATTCGATGAAATACAGGGGAATGTCGAAGATTGGATATGAATTTGGGATGGAAATAGGGGAAACGCTTCGTCATGTGGGGTTAACCGACTTTGACTTGATTGTTTCTGTTCCAATTCACAGTACACGGCTGCGTGACAGGGGATATAATCAATCTGATTATATTGCGGGTGGTATTTCGCAAGTGCTTGATATTCCTGTCGTGTTCGATGTAGTTGTCAGGTCGCGTTATACAGAATCACAGACTACACTATCGTATGAACAGCGTAAGGTAAATCTAATCGGGGCATTCTCGGGTGGTAGGAATGCTTCGGTTGCTCATGGCAAGAAACTTCTTCTGGTGGATGATGTTTTTACAACGGGTACAACACTTAATTCATGCGCAACAGCATTGCTCGAAACCGGAGCTTTACGGGTGGATGTTGCAACCCTTGCTGCTGCTGCTTAGGAAGGAATTTAGCACTTTATTTAATTTATCACATTTCTTTTTTGGTAAATTGCTCATAACGTCGTATTTTTGTGGCTCTTACTATTGAAAATATTATTAGTTCATCGTATTTATTCAAGAAAGCAAACAATGTCTAAGAAATGCGAACTTACAGGCACTACCGTACAATATGGTAATAATGTCTCTCACGCAAACAACCGCACCCGTCGTCGTTGGTTACCAAACCTTCAAAAAAAGCGTGTATGGGTGGTAGAAGAGCAAAAATGGGTAACAGTTAAAGCAACTGCAAATGCTCTCCGTACACTTGATAAAAAAGGTTATACCAAAATGATGAAAGAATTGAACGCTTAATCTTAACGTTTAATTATGATGAGAAGAATTTAAAAAGCCCTGCACTGATAGTGTGGGGTTTTTGTTGTTTGATAGTTTGGATGGATGGTGTAAATTTGGTTGTAAATTACTTTATATATTATACGCTTTTCATGAAAATACCATGAGAGACTACCTTATCCGAAACAACGACCGTGAAGATCTGGAATATACTCTAGTCAAAGTAGAGGAATTATACGAGATTAAGTTTTATGAAAATGAGTTCCGACATGTGACTACTTTAGGTGAACTTATTGATTGTGTTATATTTAAAATAGATGATGATCATTCTATAAATTGTACAACGCAGCGTGCATTTTACAAACTTCGTAAAGCAATAGCTGAAGTATTGAAAATAGACAGAAAAGAGATTACCCCAAAGACTTTATGGAAAGATATTTTACCAGAAAAAGAAACAATGGATTCAATTGAAAAGATAGAGGAAGTATTAGGATACCAACTTTCTTTATATCACCCATCACCTAATATATTTGTTTGTTTAGTACTTCTGCTTATATTATCAGTTTATTCATTGTCAGTGCATTTTGCAGTAGGTGCAATTAGTGTTATATCGTCTATAATATTTATTGTGGGATTTTGGGTGACAACTATAGTAAAAAGAAAAGCTATTTTAAAGAAAATTACTACAATCGAGACAGTAGGTGAAGTGGCTGAAAAAATTGCAAAAAAGCATTATTTACAACCAAGTCGCAAATATGAGCCAATCGATAAAGTAGAAGTAGAGAGGTGCTTAACAATATTGTTTTGTGAAGAACTGGGATTAGATATGGATAAGCTAATAACTACATAACATTATTACAAATAATACTTTATGAAAATCAACAATCCCTCCTTCAATTACGACGCACACGGGCAAAAGTACTCAGGATTCAGGCGCACAGATCCACGAATCGCACAATATGTGTGGGATGCCTTAGGTTCTGCTAAAACAGTGTTGAATGTGGGTGCAGGAGCAGGTTCGTACGAGCCTGAGGATAGGTATGTTGTAGCCGTAGAACCGTCATCCACAATGCGGTCGCAGCGTCTTACAAATGGCAAAGTTCCGGCAGTTATCGGAAGTGCTGATTCCTTACCCTTTGATGATAATTCATTTGATGCCTCAATGGCAATAGTTACAATCCATCATTGGTCCGATATGGTGAAGGGATTGAAAGAACTGAGAAGGGTAACCAAAGACCAAGTGCTGATAATGACATTCGACCCGGCTTCTGCTGAGAAGTTCTGGAAAGCAAACTATTTCCCAGAGCTTATCGAAATAGAGAAACGTCGTGACCCGTCTATCGATTCGATTGCTCATGCGCTTGGAGGTTCGTGTGAAGTTGTGCCCATTCCCATTCCATTAGACTGTGTAGATGGATTTCAAGAGGCATTCTACGGACGACCTGAAGCATTTTTAGAAGAGGAAGTGCGTAAACATCAATCCACATGGGGATTCCTACAACAAGGACAGGAGGAGATTATGATAAAAAGACTTGCCGATGACCTCGCCTCAGGAGAGTGGGACAGGAAATATGGTCATTTCCGTACTCAAGAACGATTTACTTGTGCTATGCGGCTTATTATTGCAACACCATAACAGATACATATATGCATATACAACATTGCGAAATAATCCTCTATGTAGCCGACCAGCAGAAAAGCAGGGAATTCTACTCTTCAATACTCCAGAGACAACCTGATTTGGATGTACCGGGTATGACAGAATTTGCATTAAC
>CALMMI010000207.1 GCA_937868245.1 uncultured Ignavibacteria bacterium
TGCAGTTGCAACAGGTAAGAGTGTAGATGTATTCTGGACGACTGCAAGTGAACAAAACAGTGCATGGTTCGACGTAGAGCGTAAGCAAGCAACAGGAGGATACTCTACTGTAGGAACGATTCCTGCCGCCGGAAACAGCACCAATGTATTGCATTATGGAATCAAAGACGCTGATGTTGAACGTGGTATGGCGTATGTATATCGCTTGAAAAGTGTTGACAAAGACGGCAAATACAGCAATTCAACTGAAGTTGAAGTGGTTGTAGGCGGCTTGTCGGGTATGGAAATCTTCGATGCAGTGATGACACCATATAACGGCGAGAACACCGTAATCTACAGCATAACTGCAGCAGGAACTGTGGAACTGGGCTTATACGACATGATGGGGCGCAAGGTAACGACACTTGATAACGGATACCGTGAATCGGGTGTACACAGTATCCCCGTCAACAACATAGACCTCAGCAGCGGCTTATATCAATTGATATTGAAAATCGGCAGCGAAACTGCTACCGGAACAATGCGAGTTGTAAAATAAACTACAGAACGAGATAAGTACAGTTAATGTAATAAGTAGCATTGCTATATACGCAATATTCAGCCCTTTGAAATCAGATTTCAGAGGGCTGAATTTCTTTAAAGAAAAGAAATTTTAAGAGTAGGTACGATTTTTGCTATTTTTGTACAAATCTTATTGATGTCAGTTTTAATTCTGCAGTAAATCCAATGAAACATACCAAACCATATACTATTTCCTTCTGTAGTGGGAAACGAAGTGTTGGGAAAAGTGTAGTTGCTGCCAATATTGGTTGTTTATTGGCAGACTTTGGTAAAAATGTACTCTTATGTGACGCTGATATTTCGTTTCCGACTCTTCATTTGATAAATGGAGTTGAGCCGCGGATGCGAATGTATGATATTCTAGAAGGGAATGTTTCACTTCGAACTGCTATTTATCCTATTAAACAGAATCTTTCGCTGATAGCAGGTGCTTCGGGACAAATTTCAAAAATAGAGTATAGTCAATTTAGGAAATGTTTACACGAAATAATAGCTCTCGACGAATATGAAAGCATTATTTTTGATTGTAATTTCGGTGCGGGTGCAGATGTAATGGAGTGCTGCGGGGTTTCGGATATGATAGTCATTCTCATTTCCGACGAACCGGGTTCATTGATTGACGGATACGGATTAATCAAAATACTCCAATCTACAATGCCGTCAAAAGATATTCGTGTAATAGTTAATAATGTTATTGATAAAGAAGATGCTGAGGAAGCCGAGCAGAAGTTAAATTTAGCCACTGCACATTTTTTATCGTCGGAAATTTACTCGTTAGGATTTGTTCCTTACGACCGTTTAGTGAAAATGTCGATAATTCGCCAGGAATTATTAGTAAAATATCATCCGAATTCAGAGGCTTCGCTCGAGTTAAAAAATATAGCACATGTGATTGATGAGATTAGCAAGTCGGAAATTTTTGTATAATTGTCAAGACAAGTAGAATGGCAAAAAAAAGTAAAAATAAGGTAAATGAAAAATACTATAGTGATTACCCGATTAAATCACTGTTTCAAATCTCTATGCTTGCTGCATCCGTTTCGTTTATTTTATTTTATCTTAAAAGTTCGGGCGGTGTTATAGATTCAATGTTTAAATCCTTTTTGGTATTTCTTTCGTTTGCAGCAGGGGGCGGGGCAATAATCGTGGTTGTGTTTTCAATACTTGGAAGCATAAAACAGTGTGAATATGATGAAATGATTGCCAAGCAAAACGAAGCAAAAGCCGAAATGGAAGCTATAGCTGAAGCTCAGAAGCAGGCAATGGAAGCTCAAAAGCGAACAAAAACAGAAGTAAATATACAAGAATCAAATAATGAATAATTTAAACCATTCATAAATCTCTAGGTTATAAATGCAGCAGCAACTTACTGAAAGCAAACTACAGCACATCTGGGAAGACTATTTGCAAAATCAAACAAATAATGATTCTGCAAAACGTGCCCTAATGCTCCATTATATTTGGCTTGTCAGATATGCATTACATGGTATGAACTTGCCAACATATTCCATTCTTAATGATGATGATTTCTTACATATCGGAATTGTCGGCCTGAGCGAAGCATTAGAACGGTATGAGCCTGAGCGTGGTCTTAAATTCGAGACATTTGCTATGCCAAGAATTAAGGGTATTGTTTTAGATGAAA
>CALMMI010000208.1 GCA_937868245.1 uncultured Ignavibacteria bacterium
GATAAAATCTTAGAGGTTCTAAACACAACAGGAGTTAATGAATTGCCAAGTTCCGTTTCTTCTTTCAGTGTCTTTCCAAATCCGGCAAGCGATGTTATTTCAGTTAATCTTGATTTGAAAGAATCAACCAAATTATTAGTTGATATAACTGATTTGACAGGCAAACAAGTAGCTGTTATCATGGATGAAAACAAAACTGGTACGGTAAACAAACAATTCAACTCTGCTTCATTACCGAATGGTAATTATTTGGTTTGCTTGCATGTAAATGGCAAAAGCTATACACAAAAGCTCAGTATAGTTCATTGATTCATGAATATAACAAGTAAATAAGCTAACAGCAGTAGCCCTATATGCTTGACTGCTGCTGTTAGTTTACTACTATTCTTGGTAGTTATTGTGAATGTTTTTTTGACAATAAAATTAGAGTGCCAACTATAATAAACAAACATGACCAATGTCATTTTACTTCCCTATAAATTCCTGTAATTTTGAATACTTAAATAAATTATTTGTTTAACCCATGTTAAACAAATAATAAGTTACACAATTGCTTGAAAGGGGACTAAAATGAAAAGGAAAATGTTACTACAACTTATAGTTGTATTATGTGCTGTATTCGTTTATCAGAATACATACGCGCAATGCGGTTCGGTCGGGAAGGGTACAAACGGCGGGATTAAGTGCATTTATCGCGATTCCGTTCATAATCGTTTATATATGGGCGGTGGATTTAAATCTTCCGGTACTATGATGATGAACAATTGTGGATATTGGGACAGCATAGATTATGTTCCGATGGGCATGAATGATATAAACGGATGTAATGATTCGGTATGGTGTTTCACGTACTTTAACAACAGTTTGTATGTAGGCGGAAAGTTTACACAAGCCGGTGGTATCGCTTGCAATCATGTAGCCAGATGGGATGGTGCATCTTGGAGTGCAGTAGGGGATGGTTTTAATGAGTCTCTTCATACACTCGCTGTTTACAATAACGAACTTTATGCGGGTGGTGATTTTACTGCTTCAGCAAGCATTCCTGTTAATCATATCGGTAGGTGGAACGGCACACAATGGAATCAAGTAGATGGAGGTGTAAATGACGATGTGGATGTAATGTGTGTTTGGAACAATGCATTATACATTGGTGGGGATTTTACGATTGCTGGAGGAAATACAGCAAACCGTATTTGCAAATGGGATGGAAATAGTTTTTCACCTGTGGGGACAGGATTTACTTCTGGAATGATGGGCGAATGTATGGTGCATTCTCTCTGCGTTTATAATGGAAACCTATATGCAGGAGGTATGTTCGAGCATGGTGGGGCAATGAACATGAGCAATATTGGAATGTGGAATGGTTCTTCTTGGAATACTATCGGTAATATCGGGGGTGCTATGATGGGAGATAATGCGGTAAGTGCAATGTGTGTTTATTACAACCGCCTTTTTGTTGGTGGAAATTTTAGTTCCTGCGGTTCTAGACAAGCTAGTAATTTAGGTGTATGGGATGGATCATCGTGGTCAAACATAGGAACAGGAATGAACGGCGAGGTCAACACGATTACAGTTTATAATAATGAGCTTTATATTGGCGGTGCATTTACAGATGCTGCCGGAATTGCAGTAAATAATATTGCAAAATATTCTGTAGTTTCGGGTATTCAATCGTTGCAATCTGATGTAAATCTTTTCAGGATATTCCCCAATCCTGCTAATGAAAATGTTTCCATTACTTATGATTTGAAAGCGATTGCCAATTTATCAATAGATGTATATGATGTATTAGGCAAAAAGGTAGTTGTCTCTATGGATGAAAAGCAAACAGGTTCGGGAACGAAACAATTTAACACGACTTCATTACCTATTGGCAATTATATAGTTCGTTTGCAAGCAAATGGACAAAACTATATCCAAAAGCTCAGCGTTATTCATTAATACATGAATAGAACCAAATATATAGCTATAGCAGTAGCCGCAATATTTGCGGCTACTGCCGTTTCGTTTGCACAACGTTATTCAATTGTTCCGAATGATACCATTCGGATAACTGGATTGATGGAAGACTTGCAAACGCTCTCCATTCAGCAAGTAAACATATCTACAGATACCATTATATTGAAATGGAAAAAGATAAGCGAAAGCGTTCCTTCAAAATGGGAAGCATCTATTTGTGATAATTCCTTCTGCAATACCTCATTGGTTGACAGCGGCACAATGACACCCGTTTTCCCGAATGAATACGGATTGCTTCTCTTGCATATTACTCCTCATGTAGAGTTTGGTACATCAATAGTTCGATACGAAGTTTGGGATAATGCCAAACCTTCAAAAAGAGATACACTTACTTATATTCTCACGGCTGTGGAGACTTTAGGAATTGTAGAAGCAGAAAACACGAATAGTTTCAGCATTTCTCCTAACCCTGCAAATGGTAATTTTAGTGTAAACAAAGGAAATCAATGTGGTTCTGCGTTTTCAATTGCAGATATTACAGGAAAGATATTTCTAATAGGTGTTTTTGAAGAAAATACTATATCAATTTCTACGGAAAATTACCCTAATGGTGTTTATATTATTTCAATCTTTGATA
>CALMMI010000209.1 GCA_937868245.1 uncultured Ignavibacteria bacterium
GGACAAAGTTATCCGAGAAATTACAAAGTATCTATAAGCTTGATTACTCCCGTAATACCTTGCTGCATTCACTCGCAAACCACGGGGTGAAGCCTGAGGATGTGACAGATGTAATCCTTACCCACCTACATTTTGACCATGCCGGCGGGGCAACACATTTGGAAAATGGAGAAGCAATCCCTACATTCTCCAAAGCAAAATATTATGTTCAGAAAGACCACCTTGCATGGGCAAGAAACCCTACCGAAAAAGACCGTGCTTCGTTCTTTAAGGAAAATTGGGAGCCGATGGTTTCAGGCGGAATGATGGAAATTTTGGACGGTAACGGTGAAATTTTCACGGGTATTTCCGTTCAGCAATTTCACGGGCACACCAAAGCGTTACAGATGGTTACGATTTCCGATGGAGCTACTACGCTTATTTTCCCTGCGGATGTGTTCCCTACTGCTGCACATATTCCTGTTCCGTTTGTGATGGGCTATGATAATTACCCGCTAACAGCAATGGACGAAAAACGTGGACTATTGCCACACATTGCTGACGAGGAATGGATAGTTTGTTTCGAGCATGACGCTTTTGTTCCTGCCGGAAAAATCGTAAGAACCGACAAGGGTTTTGCACTTGGTGAAAAGGTTGCACTTTGAGCAGCGAGTGCCTCGAAATAGAACGTGAAGATAAAACCTACGTACTTGCGTGCCGAAGCGATGAACTTTACGAGCGCAAAGCAAAGAACATCTTTTTTGAGGAAGAGCTACAAGTTGCCATTTTTCGGATAGAAGGAAAACTGTACGCTGTATCGAACATTTGCCCACACCAACACGCAGCCGTTATATGCGAAGGGTTTATCGAGGAGCTGACAGTAACCTGCCCATTGCACGGATGGATTTACTCTCTCGAAAACGGAAAAGCATTAGGAAGCCACGCCCGGCTAAAAACCTACGAAGTTTTTGAGGAGAATGGGGATGTGTTTTTGGAGAAACCGGTTAATCGGACGCCGAAGTGGATGGAGAGTTTGTGAGAGAAGTAAGAATTATCTACATACTATTTTTCAATATGTTTATCAATTTATTAAAAGATTCATTTCTTTTCGCTAAGGATTCAATATTTACATTTTCTGCTAAATTATTATAGTACAATTTATTTCTTTTTATGTCTCTTATCTTGATAGTTTTGTCAAATTCAGAAGATAGCCAAACCTCAATTTGTGGTTTTATTATAATTTGATTTTCGCTTGGAACTCCAATATTATCAAGTTGCTCTTTTCTTTTATCTTCTGTTCCATCACCATCTATTATAACAATTATTTTACTACTAACTGAATGGGACATTATATTACGCAATGTTTTGCTGAAATAAGGAATTGAATTTGTAACTATAATACTATAAGTTATACTCAAGTTATATTGATTAATAACTTTATTTATTATCACCTCTAATACTTGTTTATCACTTTCACCTTCACACACTATAATTAATTTTTCTTTGCCATACTTATTAATTATTTCTTTTTCGACCTGTATTTGATCACTTATTTCACCCCATTCTTCATTAACTTTTTTACTTTCTGAATTCTTAAAACCTTTTATTGTTCCTTCAAAAAAATTCAACAACGGTTTTCTTATACTTGCAATAAGATTCTTAATTATTTCTATTTCTTTATCAATCGCATAATGTTCAATTTGATTTCTTAATGAATTGAAGTCAATTAACCAGTTCTTTAAATTTTCTGGTAAAGTATAAATGTTTACAAATGCTTCAACCCTGTCTAAAACTTGATCATAAGTAGCAGTATGTATAGGTTTTGTTAAATAAAAGACACTTTGATTCTCTTTTTTTGCCTTTATAACTTTCTTTACAGTTTCGTGGTTAAGATCAGAAAATATTAAAAATTCTCCACCATTCTCCACCAAAACTTGTTTCATTAGCAATTCTATTCCGTGATGCATAAACATAATTGCTTCCTTAAGCAAAAATTCATCTTCATTCTGCTCAAATTTTTTAAATGCAGATAGACCTTTCTCTAATGAATGTGTTCCATTATCTTTCAATGTTAAAGTAATTTTCTTCTTTATATCCTTTGTCTTGGTTGTTGTTCGCATATCTATATTTTATTCCCTATTTACTCATATCATCATATAACTACATATGAATGGTTGCTTATAGCATTATAATTTCTTTCTCCCTCACTCCCCCATCATCTCCACAAACTGCCGGAACAAATAATCAGAATCATGCGGTCCGGGTGAAGCTTCGGGGTGGTATTGCACCGAAAATATCGGCATTTCACGATGGCGGAAACCGGAGAGCGTATTATCATTCAAATTGATATGCGTCGGCTCAAGTTCTGGTGGAAGGGTATTAATATCCACAGCAAAACCGTGGTTTTGCGAGGAAATTTCGATGATACCCGTTAACAGGTTTTTTACAGGGTGGTTAGCACCACGATGTCCGAATTTTAACTTGTAGGTATCAGCACCAAACGCAAGCCCTAACAGTTGATGACCAAGACATATACCAAAGATAGGCTTCTTCCCCGCCAATTGCTTGATAGTTTCAATTGCATAGGTTGTTGCAGCCGGGTCTCCCGGTCCGTTGGAAAGGAAAATTCCATCAGGATTTGATGCCAATACTTCAGCAGCAGATGTTTTTGCCGGATACACGGTTACATCGCAGCCATAGGATGCCAAACGACGGAGGATATTGCGCTTGATACCAAAATCAAACGCCGCTACCTTGAATCGTTTCCCGTTGTGTGTTGACTTCATTTCAAACGGTTCTTCGGTTGGTATCCAGGAATATTTCTGCTCGCAGGTAACCCCTGCCGTAAGGTCTAATCCTTCCATTGAATCCAATCCGCGAGCGCGTTCTACCAATACAGATGAATCCGTTTCTTTTGCAGAGATTATCCCGCGCATAGCACCTTCCGAACGGAGGATACGGACAAGCATACGGGTGTCGATACCACTAATACCCAGCTTGCCACTGTCCTCCATCCATGTACCAAGTGATTCGGTGGCACGGAAGTTAGAATATGTATCAGAGTATTCCTTAACAATAATACCTTCTGTTTGC
Organism: uncultured Ignavibacteria bacterium; assembly: GCA_937868245.1. GTDB lineage: Bacteria > Bacteroidota > Ignavibacteria > Kapaibacteriales > UBA961 > JADJXV01. The sequence continues at coordinate 3,073 of CALMMI010000209.1, forward strand.
AACGCCCTCGACTCTACATCAATAGGATTCACACCGTAATTGCCAATATGCGGGTAGGTAAAACACATGATCTGCCCCTTGTAACTTGGGTCGGTCATGATTTCCTGATACCCGGTCATGGCGGTATTGAACACCACTTCGCCGCATGATTCAACTTCAGTATTTCCAAACGCATACCCTTGGAACGTAGTTCCGTTTTCGAGGGCAAGAATTGCCTTAATTTTCTCTTTTCCAATCTTCATTGACAGTATTTCCTTTTCGTAATTTAAAGCCGTTACCTGTTTTATTTTGTTATTATTTAAATTTCAAAAGCAAAGTTAAAACATTTTTTCGTAAGTTTCGATTGTTGATGTGCAAAATTTCTCGATTACACTTTTTGTCAAGGAGGTTGCCTTCAGTGTCTTACCCGTTTCAGGTGCGCTCGCCGCACACTATCCACAGTCGATTGCAAGCGGCTCGATGCCAATGCAATCTGCCCCGATGTCCTTAAATACTAAGGTACTTGTCCTTAATCAGAGCTACGAACCTGTTAGTGTTTGCAATGCTAAAAAGGCGTTTCTTCTTATCTTCATGCTAAAAGCGGAAATTGTTGCCGAGCGTAACAACCGCACACTTCGCTCTGTCAATTCCTCGTTTCCCTATCCAAGTGTAATACGTCTTTCGTCGTATATTCGTGTACCGTTCAAGAAAATTGAACTGTCCCGAAAGAACGTATTACGAAGAGATAACTTTCGATGCCAGTATTGCAGCAGCACTTCCAACCCATTGACTATTGACCATATTATACCCAAATCTCGAGGCGGGATGGATGTATGGGAGAATCTAACTACTGCCTGTTTGAAATGTAATAATAAAAAAGGAAACCGCACACCGGAAGAAGCGCAAATGAAACTGCTTTCCAATCCGCGACGTCCCCATCACGTACTTTTCCTAAAACAGTATATGGGCAGTGCAGATGACAGTTGGCGGCCGTATTTGTTTATGTAGGTGGTTATTGGAACAATAGGTTTATTAATCTAAAATCCGTAGCGGTGGGTTTGCAAACCCACCGCTACGGATTTTTTTATGAGGCAACCCCTTTAAAACCACAAAACCCCGACAGCATCCTTGCCTTCGAGGGTCTTTGTGAGTCCACTTCCTTGTGTATCTAATCGTCCATGTTTTTTTGCTTGAACAGCGTCCGTGCCATTTCATCCTTGAAATTTCAAGCAATTGGTAGAATATTTCTATTATCTTCCGCTGATAAGTTGCAAGTACTGTTGCGGATTTTGATTCGCTTGCGATAAGGTTGTAATCGAAGTTTGTTGCAAGAATTGCGACTTAACAAGCTCGAGTTGTTCCTGAGCAACATCTGTATCTTCGATACGGGAGATAGCAGCATTATAATTGGTTATTTGCGATTTGAGTGCATCTTCCTGTGAAGTAAGACGGTTGCTGATACCTCCAAGGTACGAGGCAACTTTATTCACATTATTAAGAGCATTTGCCAAGCTTGTTAGAGTTGTACTGATGTTTGCCGAACTGAATACACCAAGATTGGTAGTGTTTACTGCATCCAAGCTGGCTAAATCCAAACCAGATACTCCAGCGAAGTTAGCATTATTAGTAACTGTAACTAAGAAACTTCCATTTGTAATATCGAAGTTAGCGGTACTTGCTGCGGTTGTCAAATCGACCGCAAGAGTAAGTAAAGTGTTCGCAGCATTAAATCCAATCACAAAATCACCTGAGAACGTACCGTCTATCAATTGACGACCACCGAACACGGTAGAATCTACGATAGTTTGGATCTGCTGTGCAAAACGGTATGCTGCTTTCGCTAGAGCTACTTTTTCATCGCTACCCAAAGCACCTGATGAAGCTGTTGCAGCAGCATCTTTGATTTTGGTGAGCAAATCGTTGATATTGTCAAAACCGTCTTGAGCAATATTAGCAACGTTTGATGCATCTCCCACTGCTCGTAATGCAGCTTTTAATGCATCAAAACCGTCTTGAGCAATATTAGCAACGTTTGATGCATCTCCCACTGCTCGTA